>JAITON010000052.1 GCA_031289935.1 Treponema sp. | reverse complement strand
AAACCGCTTTTTCATCCCCGCCTCCGTACCGGTAAGCTATACGCATCCCGTATCCGCATACCTTAAGTATATACCTTTCTGATAATAATATCGAGCCTTTGCAATCCATCCTATGGACTAATTTAGTCCACTATAAGATGTATTTGCGCCATCCGGTAGGATGGCGGCATCTCTGCCTTTGGTCCGTTTACCACGTGCAACATACCAATCCCCTTAGTTCAACCGTAGGCGGGCGGCGGGCTGCTTGCCGTCCAGGGTAAAGTCCGCCGACCAGTCCCCGGCCCGGACCTGGTAACGGCCCCGGAAGCCGTTCAGGTTCACGGCCCCCTCCGCGTCGGTATAGAGCGTTGTCAGGCCGGTCCACCATTCACCCTTGATACGCTTCAAAAGCTCATGGTAGACGGGTTTGAGGCTGTTGTCCCGGCGGAGCAGGCCCGAGGGGGCCCCCAGCCACTGGCCGTCGCTCAAATCCCAGGTGGTAACGGCCTCCACGGCGGGGTGGGCAAAGAGGGTTTCGTAGAACTCCGCTACTTCCCGGGCCTGGCGTTCCTCGCCTTCGGGGGTAGACGGCCAACGGGGAACCTGCCAGTCGTTCAGGTCTTCAATATGGGCCGGCATGAGCTCCCCGGAGATGATGGTGTTTTCCGTAAAATGCAGGGGCAGGCCGAAACGGGCAAAGCGTTCCAGCACATCGTTCAGCTTCTCCAGGCCCCAGTAGCCCTGATGCTGATGGGACTGGATACCGATGGCGTCGATGGGGATGCCCTCGCCCAGGCAGTCCTCAATAAGGCGCTCGTAGCCGGCGCTCGTGTTAAAGTCGTTGAGGAGCAGGGTGGCGCCGGGGTTCGCTTCCCGGGCGGCGGCAAAGACCTCGCGGATGATGCCGGAGCGGCCCAGCTCCTTACAGACCCGGGTAACGGCGTTATCGTACTTGTCGAAGACGGGCATGATCACGGCCTCGTTGATTACATCCCAGCGGTCGATGAGGCCCGGGGCGCCGCCGGCCCCCTTAAAGGCCCCTACGTCGCGGCGGATACGCTCAAGCTGCCGGCGGAGAATCTCTGCGGTATCGTACTTGAGGAGCCAGGGCGCGCAGACCGTGTGCCAGCACAGGGGGTGGCCCTTGACCAGGACCCCCCGTTCGGTCAGCCATTGGGCGGCGGCCCGGAGCCGGGCCTCGTCGGGTTTGCCTTCCTCGCGTTCGTAGCGGCCCCAGTAGAAGGGGAGCGTGCCGTAGTTGTGCAGGGCCAGGGCCTTGTCGAGACGGTCCTGGAGAAAGACCCGGCGTTCGCCCCCCTGGGGGGCCCCCTGGGCGGCCTCCTGGCCGCTGCCCTCAGGGCTGTCGCCGGCACCGCCCCCGGCTCCGCCCCCGGCGCATTCTACGGCGTCGAACATGCCGCAGCCGAAGAGGAACTGATGCCGGGTCTGGCTGATCTGCACCGGGGTGTTCTGCGCCAGGGGCTTGCCGCCTGCGGCGGGGCCGCCTGCGGGGCTGCCGCCAGCGGGGCCGCCAGCGGGGCCGCCGGAACCAGCGCTGGCCAGATGCAGACGGATCGATGCTTTACGGTGATTATAGCGTTCTGCGTTCATCTAGGCGCTTTGTCCTGCAACTGAAAGTTGCCTTACATAGACGCAGGGGCTGCTCACCCGGGACTCGAAGCGGGCGTCATTCCCCACCGCGAGGATATCCTTGAGCAAGGTAAAGAAGTTCCCCGCCACCACGATCTGTTCCACGGCCCGGCCCTTTTTACCGGCCTCTACGAGGAAGCCTTCGGCGGAAAGCGAGAAGTCCCCGGACACGGGGTTGGCCCCCGAATGGAGTCCCTCCAGGCCGGTGATGATAAGCCCGCCCCCCATTTCGGCCAGCAGCGCCTCCAGGGTTTTCTCCGAGGGAACGATGTAGAAGTTGGTGGGCGAGATACCCAGGGAGGCCTTAAACGAGGCCTTAAAGCCGTTCCCCGTGGGCTCCACCCCGTCCTTGCGGGCGGTCTTCCGGTTGTGCAGGTAGGTTTTGAGCACCCCGTTTTCGACGACCGCCTTGTTTTTTGCCGCCACTCCCTCGGAATCGAAACCAGCGCTGCCGGGCTTCTGGTCCAGCAGGGGGTCGTCCCGGATACTGACGCAATCACCGGCGATCTTTTCGCCGGTCTTACCCTTGAGCAGGGAAAAGCCCTTTTGCACGCTCTCGGCGGAGAAGACCCCTGCGAAGGTCCCCAGCAGGGCTTCCATGGCGTCCCGGGAAAACGTTACCCGGTATTGGCCCGTGGGCACGCTTTCGGCGCCCAGGCAGGACAGGGCGATATCGGCGGCCCGGCGGCCCAGGGCGGCGGCGTCATAGGCGGCCAGGTCCTTGCCCTGCCAGGAATCGCCCCCCATCTTGACCTGGCCATCCTCTCCCTGCACCCGGGCAAAGGCGTACATGCCCGCGCCGTTGCTCTTTTCGGCCAGGTGGAGCCCCCGGGAATTGGCGATGTAACGCTCCCCTTCGCCGGTCGTGAGCTGGCAGTAATCCACCGACTGCACCCTTGGGTCCCGCTCCTTGGCGGCCTTTTCCAGGCTCAGGGCCGTTGCGATTTTATCCGCCGCCGGTACCATTGCCAGGCCCTCGTCCCAGGTCTTTACCCCAGGGTATGCGGGGGAGCCCGCAAAGAGCTCTTCCAGGTCGGGGTCCTCGATGATCTCGGCGTTCCCGGCGGCATTGTCCAGGAGGAAGGGGATAACGTCATCCCCCAGCCGCTCGGAAAAGGCATAACCCATCTTGCCCTTCCAGGTTCCCCGGAATGAAAGGCCCGATTCCCCGGCGTTGGTGTATTCCTTGACCTCTCCCTCGAAAATATCCACCGAAAAGGAGGACCCCTTTACATAGTAAAGCTCGTAGTCCGCAAAGCCCTTTTCCCGGGCCGCCTTAAAGAGCTTT
This sequence comes from Treponema sp., assembly GCA_031289935.1. Taxonomy (GTDB): domain Bacteria; phylum Spirochaetota; class Spirochaetia; order Treponematales; family Breznakiellaceae; genus JAITON01. The sequence continues at coordinate 1,433 of JAITON010000052.1, read as the reverse complement.
TCCTTAAAACCTTCTATTGTATTGATAACTGCCGCGTCCGCCATTATTCGCTCCTCCCCCCGACGATAAGTTCCTTGACCCGGATCATGGGCTGGCCCACGTTGGTGGGTACCGACCCCGATACGGAGCCGCACATACCCTGCTCCATGGCGAAGTTGTCCGAGACCCGGTCAATGTTGAGCAGTACCTCGTGCCCCTTGCCGATAAGGGCCGCGCCCCGGACCGGCTCGGCGATTTTGCCGTTCCTGATCATGTAGGCCTCGGTAACCGCGAAGTTGAACTCGGCTGTGGCGGGGTTTACCGAACCGCCGCCCATCTTCTTGGCGTAGAGGCCGTACTCGGTAGCGGCGATAATATCCCCCTGTTTATCCCCGCCGCTGGTAAAGAAGGTGTTGGTCATCCGCGAGGTGGGGGCGAAACGGTAGGATTCCCGCCGGGAAGAGCCCGTGGAGGCCATCCCCATCTTGAGCCCGTTGAGCCGGTCCACCAGATAGGTCTTGAGGACCCCCTTTTCGATAAGCAGATTCCTCCGGCTCTTTTCGCCCTCGTCGTCAATGTTGATGGAGCCCCATTCGTTGGGCATGGTCCCGTCGTCCACGGCGGTAACCAGCTCGCTGGCAATCTGTTGGCCCAGCTTCCCCGCAAAGACCGACGCGCCCTTGGCCACGCTGGTGGCTTCCAGCCCGTGGACGCAGGCCTCGTGGAGGATTACCCCGCCGAAACCGTTGTCGATGACCACGGGCATCTTGCCGCCGGGGCAGGGCCTGGCGTTCAGCATGGTCAGGGCAATCTCCGCCGCCTGCCTGCCCAGACCGGCAAAGTCGATAGTATCGTAGAATTCCAGGCCGCAGAGCCGGCCGGGGCCAAAGGAAGCGCTCTGTTTTTCCGTGCCGCTGGAAGCCACCGCCTGAATGGCCACCCGGGTCCGCACCCGGCGGTCCTCGGCCCAGCGGCCCTCGGAATTGGCAATGAGCACGTCCTGGACCGAATCAATATAATTCCCCGAAGTCTGGGTAACCAGACCGCTCTGCCCCGACGCGCCCAGGTGGGCCTCCCGGAGCATACCGGCGATTTTGCGCTTCTGGACCGTTCCCGGCAGCGCCTTCCAGGGGTGGATGTTGTCGAAATTGAGCCGCTCGAAGGGCCGTACCGGCGCCCTGCCCTGTTTGTTCAGGGCCGCCGCTGCCGCCAGGGCAGTCTTGAGCAGGTTTTCCCGGCCCGTGTCATTGGTGTAGGCGTAAATCGCGTTGAACCCGTTAAAAATACGGATCCCCGCCCCGTAATCAATGCCCGCCTGGGCCTTTTCCACCACCCCGTTCACCATGGTGATGCCGTTCTTCGCGTTATTCTCCACGAAAATCTCGGCGAAATCGCCCCCCGTGGAGAGCGCCGCCTCCAGAACATCATGTACGACCGTTTTATCCAGCATATTT
>JAITON010000226.1 GCA_031289935.1 Treponema sp. | reverse complement strand
CCCCGAATATTCTTCCCGAAGAGCATGTTCTGATAACAGCGCAGGCAACCGGGGAACATACCGCCCTTACAGGCGCGGAGGGTCTTGCGGAACCTGTTGGCCCGCTCCCCGTTGTAGATATCCCGAAAGGATTGTTCCTTGATGTTCCCCAGGATATAGTCGGGATAATCGGCACAGAAGTGGACATCACCGTTATAGTTGATATTGGCCTGGGTCCAGGGAACGATACAGTGGTTCCGCACCGGAGTTTCCAGGTTGGAATAGTAGATGTTGATCTTTTCAGGGTTCAGGGCCGGTACCGTGATTCTTACCGACTTGAGGGGCGGGTTGCCAAAATTGGATGCGTGTATCTTTTGTAGAATGTTGTAAAGCTTCTCGCCGTCGATGCCTTGGTTATAGCCTGTGTTGTAACTCTCCAGGCAGTTGGTGTCGGTGTCCAGCTTTTCCTTCATAAACCGCTTCTGCTCCGCCACAATGGCATCGTTGGTATAGGTTCCCAGGTTAAACATGTGTACGTCCAGATCGAATTCCCGGGTGGCCTCCACAAATTCTTCCAAATACTGATAGTTTCGGTTGGTCACCGTGGTTACGATGCTCAAAAAAGGATAGTTGGAGTTTTGCCTCTTTTTTTCCCGGTTCAGGGCCGCAAAACCCCGGACCACCTGATCGTAAGAACCTTTGCCCCGCATAGCGTCGTTCACGTCTCGGAAGGCATCTAGAGACACGAAAATCGTGCTCCATTTATCCCGGACAATCTGCTCAGCGTGCTCCTCCAGCAGGGTCCCGTTAGTATTGACGCTGAAAAAAAGGCCCTTATCTACCATATATTTGGCCAAAGGCATCAGGTCGGGATAGAGGAAGGGTTCGCCTCCCCAGATATACACGATGGGCACCGTGCCAACAATCTCATCGACGATTTCCTTGTACCGCTCCAGGGGAACGATAGTTTTCGCTGCCGTTGCAGCCAGGCCAGGGGCCTTCATGCTACCCTTGTCGCCGTACTGACCGCACATCACGCAATGGAGGTTGCAGAGAGGGGTCAGCTTGAAATAGAGGAGGCTCAGGTCCCTGAAATGATCCTGGCCAAAGTCTCTCTTGGGAATTTTCCGGACCAGGCCCTGCTTGGCAAAGCCCCGGAGCATTTTGAGAGAGAGCAGGGGTTCCTTCCCGGCAAGCATGGGTACAACCGATAAATTCACTTTCATATGAAGAAATTTTAACATTTTTACTCATTCATGTCAAGTTTCCAGAAGTACTAGGGAGGCGGAAGTGCCGATTTTTTTTAATTTTTACCAGAATTTGAAAAAAACGCTCAAGGTTTTACCCTTCCTTGCCGAAAAAATAAATGGTAGATTTTACCCACGGAGCTATTGTCTGCAGCGCGGCTTCGGGCAGAACTACTAAAAGGCAAGGATGCCTTTTAAAGACCTATTCAAGGAGGATCGTATGATCATCAATCACAACTTGTCCGCCATGTTCGCGGACCGGTCCCTCAAAGTTACCGAGGGAACCCTCAGTAAATCCATGGAAAAGCTCAGCTCGGGCTTCAGGATCAACCGTGCCGGGGACGATGCCTCGGGCCTCGCGGTTTCCGAGAAGATGCGGAGCCAGGTCCGGGGTTTGAACCAGGCTTCGGCCAATGCTGCCAACGGGATCAGCCTTATCCAGACCACCGAAGGCTACCTCCAGGAGACCGGGGACATCATCCAGCGGCTTCGGGAGCTGGCGGTTCAGGCCTCCAACGGTATCTACACCGCCGAGGACCGGATGCAGATCCAGATAGAGGTTTCCCAACTGGTGGACGAGATCGACCGGATAGCCAGTCATGCCCAGTTCAACGGTATGAACCTCTTGACCGGCCGCTTTTCCCAGCCCGGCGGTTCGAACGCCCCTACCGCCTCCATGTGGCTCCATATCGGCGCCAATATGGATCAGCGGGAGCAGGTGTTTATCGGCACCATGACCGCCACAGGCCTGGGGATCCGTAGCGTACAGGACAATTCCTTCATCAGTTTGGAGGAAGGGGACAGCGCCAACAACGCCATCGGCACCCTAGACGAGGCCCTCAAGCGGATCAACAAGCAGCGGGCTGACCTGGGGGCCTATCAGAACCGACTGGAACATGCCGTCGTGGGCATTGACATTGCCGCCGAGAACCTGCAAGCTGCCGAGTCCCGAATTCGGGACACCGACATGGCCAACGCGATGGTCTCCTATACCCGGGACCAGATACTGGCTCAATCCGGCACGGCCATGCTCGCCCAGGCGAATCAGCGGGCCAGTATGGTCTTGCAACTTCTCCAGTAATGTGGTATAATATACAACGTATATTATACTTGGGGAATTCCGCAAGGGGTTCTCCAGGTGGGAATGGCCTTGCCATTTCCCACAGAGTTCTTTGACAAAAACTCTCCGTTAGGGGTATGGCGATACGAACCGTCCATTGGATTGGGGTTTCCCCGGTCGATGACCGATTCGTACCGTATCCGGCAAATCGGGAGGAGTGGCGCGAAACCTCCTTCCGGTAAACCGGGCTATGCGGTGCGGCTTCGGGCAGGGATTGCCCGGAGCACTCTGACTCAAGGAGAGTTATATGATTATTAACCATAACGTGAGTGCCTTATACGCCAACCGCCAACTTGGCGTGACCCAGGCCGATGTAGCCAAGAGCATTGAAAAGCTCAGCTCCGGCGAACGGATCAACCGGGCGGCAGACGATGCTTCAGGACTCGCAGTTTCCGAGAAACTGCGGGGACAAATCCGGGGGCTGAATCAGGCCGGGCGTAACATCCAGAACGGTGTGTCTTTTATCCAGGCTACTGAAGGTTACCTTCAGGAAACTCAGGATATTCTGCACCGTCTGCGGGAGCTGTCGGTGCAGTCCGCCAACGGTATCTATACCGATGAGGATCGCATGCAAATCCAGGTGGAAGTGTCCCAGTTGGTGGACGAGGTGAACCGGATTGCGAGCCATGCTCAATTCAACGGTATGAACCTTATGACCGGGAGCTTCGCCCAGAATTCAACGGTGAACCGGGTCATGCAGTTCCAGGTAGGGGCCAATATGGACCAGAACGAAACGGTCTATATCGGTACCATGACCGCTGCGGCCCTGGGTTTACAGAACGCTCAAGGGGGGACGGGTATTCTGAATATCTCTTCCCCCGAGGAAGCCAACTCGGCGATCGGTTCTATCGATTCCGCCTTAAAGATGGTTTCCAAGCAGCGGGCAGATCTGGGCGCTTACCAGAACCGCTTCGAAATGGCCGCCGAAGGAGTGGCCGTTGCGGCGGAAAACATGCAGGCTGCAGAATCCCGGATTCGGGACGCGGACATGGCCGAGGAAATGGTGAACTATACCAGGGACTCCATCCTCGCCCAGGCGGGAACGGCGATGCTGGCTCAGGCCAATACCCGATCCCAGTCTGTACTACAGTTGTTGGGCTAAGGTCCGCAAAACACTGGTTTCACGAGACCTCTGGACGTCGTCTTTTGGAACCTGGACGGGGCAGTTCGCGCCCTGACCCGTCCTTTTTTGATAGATTAGTGCTTTTTCAAAATTGAACGTTTTAAAAAGCTTTTTTAATGTTACTTCAGGTAGAGAAGGAAATTTTCATCACTAAAGGTGATGAACGTACAAGGAGGTACGTATGGCTATGGCAATAACAACAGTAGCTCCGGGGATCAACCTCGGACAGTTCGCGGAACGGGCCCAGTACTCAGGTAGGCCGGTGGTTGCTACGGAGGTACAAACCGCGACCCAGCAGCAGATCGAGTCTTCCGCCCGAAAAATGGAACAGATCAGCCTGGCCTTTGACCGGCAGCTCAAATTCGTGGTGGACCACGAGTCTCACGAGGTGACCGTCAAGGTCATCGACCCCGAAACCGATAAAGTAATCAAGGTGCTTCCGCCGGAGGAATTGCAGCGGTTGCACAGTAAGATACAGGAAACCATCGGCTTTCTGTTCGACGAACAGGTTTAAACAAGGGAATACACAGGGAAGATGTCCGACGTCTATATGCCCGGAATAAGCAGCCGTTTTAACACCGATCAGATCGTTGAAAATCTGATGAAGGTTGAACGGGTGCCTCGGGACCGGGTCGCCAAAGATATCGAAAAACTGGAAAGCCAGAAGACTTCCTGGCAGGACCTGGGCCGGCGTATATCCGCCCTGCGGGAGAGCGCCCGGTTCCTTTTTTCCTTCCAAAATCCTTTTAGTGAGCGGAAAGTTATCTCCTCTGACCCGTCGGCGCTTACCGGGACGGCCAACCGGCAGGCTTTTGACCAGGAACTAAGCTTTAGGGTCCAGCAGATTGCCAAAGCCGACCGCTTCCTCTCGGATCCCCTGGACGGGGACTTCCAAATTGAAGCGGGAACCTACACCTTTACGGTGGGCCCGGAGCGCATTTCTTTCAATTTCCGGGGAGGCAGCCTGAACGATTTTGTCAGCACCCTGAACACCCGGGGCCAGAACAAGATCAAGGCCAGCCTGATTGCCGTACAGCGGGGCAGCAAATCCCTGCTCATTGAGTCCCTGGTAACCGGGGCGGAGAACCGGCTGGGCTTTGAGGATAGCGCCCGAGACCTGGCCGTCCGGGCGGGGCTGGGGGCCGTGTCTGAGGAGTCCGATACCCTGGGGGTATTTATCCCCCGGAATCCCGTGTCCACTGCCCAGGACGCCATACTGAATATGGACGGCATTGAGATTAGCCGGCCGGAAAATACCATTGACGATTTGGTCCCCGGTGTTACCCTGACGGTCAGGGCTCCCTCGGAAAGGTCCATCACCCTAAAGGTGGAACCGGACCGGGAGGCCATTAAGGACGCCATTATTTCCTTGGTGGGCAACTATAACCGGCTCATGGCGGAGATCAATATTCTGACCCGGACCGACACTCAGATCCTGGATGAGCTTTCCTACCTGAGCGAGGCTGAACGGACCAGTTTCCAGGAACGGCTGGGGATCTTCGCCGGGGACTCTACCCTGACTCAGTTCAGGACCGGCCTCCAGCGGGCCGTCACCTCCCCCTATATGACCTTGGACGAAGGGACCCTGGGTATGCTGGCCCAGATCGGTATCAGTACCGATGCCCGGGGCTCCGGCGCCGGGGGCTACGATGCTTCCCGGCTCCGGGGTTACCTGGAAATTGACGAGCAGGCCCTGGACACGGCCCTGGCCGGGGACCTGAGCTTTATTCAACGGCTCTTTGGCTACGATACGGACGGCGATCTGGTGGTCGATTCCGGGGTGGCCTACACCCTGGACCAGATGACCCGGCCCTATGTAGAGACCGGGGGCATCATCTCCCTTAAAACCGGCACCATTGACTCAAAAATCAAACAGGACAATCAGCGGATAGAAACCCTGGACCGTCAGCTTGCGGCCAAAGAAGCGGATCTCAAGAGCCAGTACGCCCAGATGGAAAGCGCCTACGCCCAGATGGAACAGATGACAGACTCCCTGAGCAATTGGAGCCTCCAGAACAGCAGCAGCAACCGCTAGAGGATCTCGAAAAGGGTCCCGCACTCGCTTAAACGGACAGACTTGAGGACCAGCCTGATCTGATCGTTGGGGGCCGCTTCCCGGGGCAAGGGAACCTGGGTCTCCAGGGCCAGGGCAGGGATAAGGACCTGCGCCTTGAGGCCGCCCCGGCGGTCAGCGGCCCTGATTTCCAGAACCACCGCGTCCCATTCCGAAGCTATTTTGTCCATCAGGTAGACGGTGGTCCAGTGGGCCCGGGAGGCCCGTTCGGCCTGAACCACGGCGGAGGCGGCGGCTTCCCCGGCGGCCAGGCGCAGGAGCAGCTCGTCCTCGTCCAGCGGGGCGCCCCCTGCGTAGAGGCCGGCCCCCAGGGATGCGCGAATCTGCTGGTGGGCCAGAAGATCAATATAACGCCGCAGGGGGCTCGTAACCTGGGTATAGGCCGCCAGGCCCAGCCCCCAGTGCCGGCCGGGCCTGACCGAAAGCTGCCGGGGACGCATACAGCGGCGGAGTTGATAGGAACCCGCGAGCCCCGGCAGGGGATTTGCGGGCAGGTCCCCGGCCTCCTGGCTCACACTGGGAAAGGCCAGGCGGCGGTCTGTAGCCCAGAGCAAGGCCCCCTCCCCTGCCAGGAGCATGCACTCCCGGACCATGGCTGCGGAACGGTAGGACCGATCGGGACTAATGCTCACCAGACCCTCCCGGACCGTAATATGTACCTCGGGAAAGTCAATGGTTACCGCTCCGGCGGCAAGGCGCCGGGCCAGGTTGCGTTCAGCCAGGACGATGAGCGCGGCCAAATCGCCGGCATCGGTAGATACCCCATCCAGGAGGGTATCGGCCTCGGCATAGCTCAGGCGGCGCACCTGGACCAGGGAGGGGAAGACCTCGACCCCCGTGATAGCGCCCCCGGAGTCCAGGCTCAGCTTAAAGCTCAGAGCCGGGCTCCGGCCGGAAAGCCCCAGGGCAAAGTGATCCAGGGCTTCCCCGGCGAGCATACGGGCCGGGCCCTCGGGAAGGTAGAGGGTAGCGCCCCGGTCCCGGGCTTCCTGGTCTGCGGGGCTCCCGGGGAGGACCGAGGCGGCGGGATCCGCCACGTGGACGTAGAGCGTACAACCCCCGGCGGCCGCTTCTATGGAGACCGCATCATCGGGGTCGTCGCTGTATGCGTTGTCAATCGCGTAGGCGCGGAGATGGCTCAGGTCCCGGCGCGTCTCCCCCTGGGGGCCTCCAAGGGGGGCGGGAACAGGGGCCGTTGCCGAATGGACCGGGAGGCCGAAACGGGCGGGATAGGGGTTCTCGAAAGGGCTCCAGTAGCCCGATTCCAGGAGGAGCCGGTGGGCTTCCTGGGGCGTCTCGGCCCGGCGGAGATCCTTAAGGGTCCGGCTCCGCTCGGTCCTGCCCGTGGCCAGGGCCTCCACGTCCTGGAGAAAGCGCCGGTCCGCTTCGGCCAATACCGCCTCCCCCCGGTGGAGCCCTTCCAGAAACGCCGCCCGGGAGGATGCCTCCCGCTGCTTTTCCTCCCGTCTTTTGTCCCCCGCGGCCAGGTCTTCGGGGCTCCGGGGGAAGATCGCGGCGGGGCTCCCGGTGAACCAGCGGCCCTCCTGGAGGAGTTCCCAGGCCTGCCAGGCGCTCCGGGGGCTAAAATCCCCCCAGATGAGTTCCGCCAGGGATTGCAGGTTGATCCCCTGGGGGGATGCTCCCTGGGGGGCCGCTTCCTCGGATAGAAGCTCCCACACTTCCTGTAGGGAGCTGCCTTCTCCTGGAACCCCCCCAGGGGGCGTCCCCCACAGCTCCCGAAGCGGGCCGGGGTGGATGATCCCGATGTCCTTTTCCCGGACCCGTATCGTGGAACCATCAGCAAGACGCAGCTCAATTTTGTCCCCGATACCGGTAACCAGGGCAGGGCGGCCCTTGTAGACCGCCAGGGCAAGTTCCTTCATAGGAGCTCGACTATAGCATAAAACCCGCCCCAGGGAAAGCGATGCATGGACCTTGAAAAGAAAGGCCCGGGCGGCTATAGTGTTCTCCATATTAGGTTATTGGCCAGGCAAATACCGGATTATGGGCCCGGCCCACACTAGGTTATGGGCCCAGCCCACATTATGCTGTGAGGGCAGCCCACATTATGCTGTGCGGGTGGCCCATATCAGCTTATGGGCCAGGCAAATATCAGTTTATTGGTCAGGCAAATATCAGTTTATGGGCCAGGCAAATATCAGTTTATGGGCCAAGCACATATCAGTTTATGGGCTGGCGTAGACAGCGTAGCCAGCGCAGCAAGCGCAGCAAGCGCGGGAGGCAGACAGATGAAGGTTGCGTTGATTGGTTACGGCAGGATGGGGCGGCTCCTTGAGGCCCAGTGCCGGGAGCGGGGGCACCAGGTGGCGGCGGTGGTGGACCCCCTTGCCGGGACCGCGGGGTTCGCCGGGCTGGCCCCAGGGCGGGCCCCGGCCTTTGCCACGATTGCGGAGGGGGCCCAGGGGCTGGCCTCAGGGCGGGCCCCAGGGCGGGCCCAGGGGCTGGCCCCAGGGCTTCGGGAGGCGGATCTGGCCCTGGAGTTCAGCCGGCCGGATACGGCGGCGGAGAACCTGCTGGCCCTGGCCGGGCTGGGTCTGCCGGTGGTCTGCGGTACCACGGGCTGGTACGACCGGCTGCCCGAGGTGGCCGCCGCGGTGGAGGCCGCCGGGACCTCCCTGGTCTGGGCCTCCAACTTCTCCCTGGGGGTGAATCTCTTCTACCGGATCGCCGAAGCGGCGGCCCTGATCATGGACCCTTTCCCGGAATACGACCTGGGGGGCTGGGAGGCTCATCATCATAACAAGGCCGACAGCCCTTCGGGGACGGCCAGGGCCCTGGTGGAGCGGGTGCTCTCCCGTATGAGCCGGAAGACTCAGGCGGTCTACGACAAGCTGGACCGGCCGCCGGCCCCCCAGGAGCTTCACTACGCCAGTCTCCGGCTGGGGTCCGAACCGGGGCTCCATAGCCTGATCTTCGACTCCGCCGCAGATACCATTGAACTGAGCCACCGGGCGCGTAACCGCGAGGGCCTTGCCGCCGGGGCCCTCCGGGCCGCCGAGTGGCTGGCCCGCCGCCAGGGCGCGGGGGTCTTTACCATGGACGATGTGCTGGAGGACCTTCTCGGGAGCGGTTGACAGGCCCGGACCAGCGGGCTATTCTTCGTGTATGAGGTGATTGTAGAGCGCAACCACGTTAATCAAAAGAAAGCTCCACCGATGAGGTGATTGTAGAGCGCAATCACGTTAATCAAAAGAAAGCTCTAATCCGCCCCGTCCCGGCCGGTCCGCCCTGACGGGGTGTTTTTTTAGGATAGATATGGAATTTCACCGTTTACGCCCCGCATTCTACGCCCAGTATAGGGAATATCAAGAGATTCTGAACAAAGAGTCCCGTCCTTATTATGTACTGCTCCTCGAATTGGACGGTCTGATCTACGCCATACCCCCCGGTCCCACATTTCCCACAGCTATTGCTTTGCCGCAAAACGGACCGGCAATGAGAAAAGCGGACTGGACTACTCCAAGGCGGTGGTGATTACCGATACAGAGCGCTATGTTGACCCCGGCCCCATTACCATTCGAAAAGGTGAATTCGACATTTTGAAGCGGCACGAACACACTATCAAACAGCAATTCGCCGCTTATGTGCGCGCTTACAAGCGGGAAGTCAGCCGCCGAGTGGCAAATCCCGCACTGCATCCATCGGCCTTATGCCAGTATGCTGCCCTGAAGTATTTTCACCGGGAGCTGGGCCTCTAGTCTAGTCTGGTCCGCAGCAATATGTTATAC
>JAITON010000200.1 GCA_031289935.1 Treponema sp. | reverse complement strand
GCCATCCGGTAGGATGGCGGTCCAGTTTGCGCTTTGCGCAAACTGGACTATCGGGGAAATTTTGGCCGTCCCCAGCGGGGCCGCTCTCTGGCGTTGCCGGATTGCGGTCGAGTTTGCGTGCAATCCTACCGGATTGCATTGCGCAAACTCGTCTATTGGGAGATTCAACGGGCCGCTCAGGGGGGTCCAATCCAGTAGGATTGGGCGCAATCCGGCGTTGCCGGATTGCACTGGACTATCGGGGACATTCAACTGGTCCATAGGCAGGAACATATCAGTACTATACCACGGGGGGCCAAACCTGTCAAGGGGTTTTTCCGGGGAAAAGCGCCAAAATCTTGAAAAACAGGGGAATTCCCCCCCACGGAACTATTGGGAGCTTCTGGCCGGCGCTATCTCCCCCGCACCGCACATATCTCGCCTGGGGGCGGGGTGCAGCCTGGAGCACCCGCCTTGGGAGTTCCCCGCCAGCGCGTATCGAAGATAGCGGCGGCGGGTTCTACAAGCGCGGGTGCGTATGGCTGCGCCCCGCCGCCCCACGTCGGCGATGGGTGACCACGGGGACGAAGATAGCGGCGGCCCTGGCAAAGGCTACGCCTTTGCCTCGGAGTTTTGCTCCGCAAAACTCCCTTCTACAAGCGCGGGGTAGTCCCCGGCAGGTACTTTGCTACGCAGCAGGCCTTCCCCGGTCGACGATGGGTGACCACGGGGACGAAGCTGGCGGCGGCGGCTAAACCGGTCAAGGGGGTTTTGCGGGGGAAAGCGCCAAAATCTTGAAAAACAGGGGAATTCCCCCCACGGGACTATTGGGACATTCTGGGGCGACCCCTGCGGGGCCGCACATATCTCGCCTGGGGGCGGGGTGCAGCCTGGAGCACCCGCCTTTGGAGTTCCCCGCCAGAGCGTATCGAAGATAGCGGCGGCGGGTTCTACAAGCGCGGGTGCGTATGGCTGCGCCCCGCCGCCCCACGCCACCGATGGGTGACCACGAGGACGAAGATAGCGGCGGCCCTGGCAAAGGCTATGCCTTTGCCTCGGAGTTTTGCTCCGCAAAACTCCCTTCTACAAGCGCGGGGGTAGTCCCCGGCTTGAGCTTAGGGAAATACCGGTGGGGGGTGGCGGGGAAAAACAAGGGGGGACCCCCGGCAGGTACTTTGCTACGCAGCAGGCCTTCCCCGGTCGGCGATGGGTGACCACGGGGACGAAGCTGGCGGCGGCGGGCTGGTGGGCGCTTACGCATTACACGGCGCCGGCCCGGGGAATCAACATGAGAAAATCAATCATAAAAAGAAGCGATGAATTTTCCCCTTTGATTGAAGCGCGGGGCAGGACAAATCCATATATATAGAGAGGGATATTAGAGATGAGTATTATGGCGTACGCCACCTAAGGAGGGATACGAGAGATGAGCATTATGGCGTACGCGCCCTATGGTTCCGAGGGGCTGATTATCCGGGTCGAGGCGGATATTCGCCGGGGTATACCGGGGATCGATATTTCCGGCCTGGCCGAGGGGGCGGTGCGGGAGGCCCGGGAACGGGTCCGGGCGGCGTTCAGGAACTCGGGGCTGGAATTTCCCCTGGACCGGCTCCTCATCAACCTGGCCCCGGCGGGGGTCAGGAAGGATGGGGCCGCCCTGGACCTGCCTATTGCCCTGGCGGTGATGGTGGCGGCGAAGCTGGCCCCGGCTGCCAAGGCGGATATTATGGTCCTGGGAGAACTGGAGCTTTCGGGCAGGCTCCGGCCGGTCCGGGGGGTGCTGGCCGCCGCCGCCGCAGGTATTGATGCGGGGATCAGGGACTTTATCGTGCCGGCGGACAATGCCCGGGAAGCGGCGGTTCTGGCCCCTGGACATTACGCTGCGGCGGCCACCCTGGGCGAGGCGGTCCAGGCCTTCCGGGTCTTTGCCGGTACCGGGGTTTTCCCCGCCATTGTGCCGGGGGCCGGGAATCCGGCCGCCGGGGAACGCTCCGGGGGCCGGGGTGGCGTAGCGCCCGGCGTAGCGCCTGGCGCCGCGTCCGGCGCAGCGCCCGGCACGGGGGATTTTGCCGAGGTCAAGGGCCAGGGCTCTTACAAACGGGCCCTGGAGATCGCCGCAGCCGGGGGGCACAATCTCCTGGTATTCGGTCCGCCGGGGGCCGGCAAGACTATGCTGGCCCGGAGGATTTCCAGCATCATGGCCCCTCTGGAAACCTGGGAGGCTGTGGAAGTAACCCGGCTGCACAGTCTGGCGGGGCAGTTCGGCGAGGATCTCATCACGCGGCCCCCCTTCCGCGCTCCCCACCACTCGGCCAGCGCCGAGGGAATCCTGGGCGGGGGCCGGACGGTGCGGCCCGGGGAAATCAGCCTGGCTCATTTCGGGACGCTCTTTCTGGATGAGGCCCCGGAGTTCAGGACCAATGTGCTCCAGGCTCTGAGGGAGCCTCTGGAAGACCGGGTCCTCACGGTGGTCCGGGCCGAGGGGCCGGTGCGGCTCCCGGCGGACTTCCAGCTTCTCATGGCCGCCAATCCCTGCCCCTGCGGCCGGCTGGGAATCCGCTTTGACTCCGGGCATCCGGGGAGTTCCGGCTGCTTCTGTTCCCCCGACGAAATCCACCGGTACTGGAAAAAGTTCTCCGGCGCCCTCATGGACCGGATAGAGCTCCGGATCCCGGTACGGCCCCCGGAGATCGGCCAGTTGGAGCAGGGCGGGGAGGAAAAGAGCGCCAGTATAGCCCGCCGGGTGGGCCGGGCGGCGGCGATTCAACGGGAACGGTTCCAGGGAACGGTCCCAGGGGTCCGCCGCAACGCCCGGATGCCTGCGGGACTGACCGAACAGTGCTGCCCTCTCACCGTCGAGGCCCGCAGGACCCTGCACCAGGCCGTAGACCGGCTCAGTCTTTCGGGGCGGGCCTACCACGGCATCCTCCGGGTAGCCCGTACTATCGCCGACCTGGAGGGAGCCGAAGTCATCAGCTCCGCCCAGGTGGCCGAGGCCGTCCAGTACCGCCGCCGGGGGGAGGACCCCTACGATATCCTGGCGGATTAGGGAAGTACGGCCTCTGAGCCTGTCGAAGGGTCGCGTCCCTCTAAAGCAAGTGGAGACGCAGAGAAAGAGGCCTTGCGTTGTGTTCAAAAAACGAAAAAACCGCGAAACCACCGTTGACCAGATTCGCCTATGCGGCTAGACTCTCTCCATGAAACACCTTTTCCTGGTTCTCTGTGCCGGCATCGCCACCGGGAGCCTTATCGGCTGTGTTCAAAACGAAGCCCTTCCCGGCCAGACGCAATATGCCCTGGATACCCTCTGCGTGGTGAACCTCTACCAGGGGGGAACCGAAAAACTCTATACCGGGATTTTTGCCCGGATTCGGGAAATAGAAAACTTTATGAGCGTTACTATTCCGGGCTCCGATATTGATAAGGTTAATAAAAATGCGGGAATCCAGCCGGTAGGGGTCCACCCGGAGGTGCTTGATGTTGTTGAACGGGCCATCCACTATGCCGAATTGAGTGAAGGGGCTTTTGACCCCACGGTCGGCCCCTTGGTCTCGCTCTGGGGTATCGGCTCGGACCATCCCCGTCTTCCCTCGGAGGAGGAAATTGCGGCGGCTCTGGACCTGGTCAACTGGCGGGACCTCGTGGTGGATAGGCCAGCGGGGACCCTCTACCTTAAACGGCCCGGCATGGCCCTCGACCTGGGAGCCATCGCCAAGGGATATGCCGCCGATGAGACCGTCAAGCTCCTGGCAAAAACCAGGGTGACCGGGGCCATCATCAACCTTGGGGCCAGCAGCATCTTTGCTTACGGAGAGAAGGAAGGGCAACTCCCCTGGCGGGTCGGCGTGCAGGACCCTTTGGATGAAAACCGGGGCGATTATATGGGGATTCTGGAAATACGCAACAAGACCGTTGTTACCTCCGGGGTCTACGAGCGCTTTTTTGAACAGGACGGGGTTCGGTATCACCACATTCTATCGACTAAAACCGGCCGTCCCGTGGAAAACAAGCTCCTCTCGGTCACCATTATTGCGGACCAATCCACCGACGCCGATGCCCTCTCCACGGCGGTCTTTGCCTTGGGATACGAGGCGGGTTCCGCACTCATCGAATCTCTGCCAGGAATAGAGGGGGTCTTTATCTTCGACGACCAAAATATCCGCTATACTTCCGGCGTCTCCGGTATCTTTACCCTGACCAGCGACCGTTACCGGCCGGTTTATTAGACTTGTTCGGTAACCTTGAACGTTATGCGCAATACCGCTTATTGATTCGAGCGGAGGGTTTCATACCCCGCCCTTTAGGGCGAAACAAGGGGTATGAAATCCCGACTGCAACCACCTATAGAAAACAACATACCTCGTCCTTCAGGGCGAGATTGTTGATTAAGATGCCATAATATTTTGTGCATGATATGGAGGAACGAAATGATTGATTCAAGATGTGGATTACATTGTACTGGCTGTGATATGGAAGGAAAGTCATGGTTGTGGTGGTAACCCAGAGCTCGGTGAAGAACGGCGCGGCGCTGTTAAAAAATATCCGCGAAGTGCATTCCGAGTTTACCGTAGCGGCCCAACCCGCCGCCAAAGAGGCAT
>JAITON010000171.1 GCA_031289935.1 Treponema sp. | reverse complement strand
CATCAAAACCACCCGGATGTACGCCATGTCGGTGTCTCCCCTTTCCCGGGAAGTCCTGGAACGGCTTCCCCCGGAACTGTTGGAGGCGTTAAGCCCCGGCGGCGCTGCCGGCCGGGCGGCGGGCGGCAGCCGGCCGGGCGGCCGCCGGGCAGCCGGCCGGGCCGAAGGCCGGGCCCGGGACTTGGGCAATACCATCAGAATAGGCCCCGAAACCTTTGCCCTGGAAACCATCAAAGGCAGGAAGACGGCGATACTCCCCTGGGAAAAACTCGGCAAAATCGCCGACACCCTCGGGGAACCATCAGTTTACCGGAACCTCCGGGGTATCATCAGCCTTGAAGGGGGCTACACCCTCCTGGCCGGGGAGAAGCTTTCCCTCATCCTCAGCCTGGCCCCGGGCCTCCGCATCGAAGGCGCCCTGGAGCGGCGCTGGAAGAAGCAGGGCAGTTTCAACTCCGGCGCGGAGCTGGACGCCCTCATTGCAGAGCTGCCCCTGCTCCTGGCCCCGGCGGTGTGGAAACGCGGCGGCGGCAAATCAGCGCTGTCGAAGGACAAAAGCGCAGCGCCCTCGAAGGAACTGGGGTTTATCGGCCTTTTTAGCGACGGGGCGGGCAACTACTGGTTCCGCTGTTCCCGGGGCTTCCACACGAGCCTCAACGAGAGCCTGTCGTCTTTGGAGAGCCTCATCGACGAGCTGGGCGAAGAGGTGGACGTCGGCAAGAAGCACGTGGTGAACCAGACCTACCGGCGCTTATCGGATTATCTGAGCTAAGCGGAAACGCCGGGCTCCTTCCCCCTCACGACAGGCTTCCTGGGGAAAACCCGCCCCCCTCATCCTGATAAAACGCCGTAGGTTTTAGATGAAAACGCCGTAGGTTTCTGATGAAAACGCCGTACCTTTTAGATGAAAACCCCGTAGGTTTCTGATAAAACGCCGTACGTTTCTGATGAAAACCCCGTACGTTGTTGGTTAGACATCGTACGATTCTGATGAAACCATGTACGTTTATGGTTAAACACATCGCAGGAGGCAGGGGAGCGCGCTTAGGCAAGCTTAGGCGAGCGTAGCCGAGCTTAGGCGCGCGTAGCCGAGCTTAGGCGCGTTGCAGGACCAGCGCCAGGAAACGGCCCGCCAGGGCCCGGATGCAAAAGCTCCCGGCATCGGTCTCGTTGCTCAGGCTGAAACGGCCCCGCTCCCAGGCCACCGGTTCCAGGGGCCAGCGGAGCCCTTCGCTCCCGGCCTTCCAGGGGCCTTGCCCCAGGGGAAAGACCGAGACCGGCGTTCCCCGGCGGCATGCCAGGGAGAGTTCCCCGGCCCCGGCTTCCGCGTCCAGGAGGCGGATGTCTTCCCGGGCGGTAAGCCAGCGGCGGGGGGGCGACTCCTGCTCAAAAAGGGCGCGGAGGGCCAGGAGATGATCCGTGCGGCCCCCTCCCCCGCCGGCAATCCAGAGCTCGTCGCAGCCCTGGTCCCGAAGCAGCCTGAGCGCAAGCTCCGTGTCGGTATCATCCTTGGCCCGGGGAAAGCGGAGAACCCGCTCCGCGGGATAGACGGCAAGCCGCGCGGGATCGTCCAGGGAGTCCATGTCTCCCAGAATCCAGCCGGGCCGGATTCCCGCCGCCTCCGCCGCCTCCAGCCCCGAGTCGGCGGCCGCGATCAATACCGGCGAAGCTTCCCGGCGGGCCTCGGCCAATAGTTCCCGGCAGCGCTCCGGCGAGGGCCCTTCCCCGCCGCTAAAAACAATTCCCCGCATCCTGTCGCTCCTTTCTTTTCATCAGTCTTTACTATAGTATAGAAGTCTATGGGTATCCAGGGGATTCACCCGGTTTTGCGGGAGATGGCGGCGATTTTTCACGAGCAGGGGAAGCAGGTCTTCCTCGTGGGCGGGGCGGTCCGGGACCTGCTCCGGGGTAAAGCGGCCCAGGACTGGGACCTGGCTACCGATGCCCTGCCTGGGGAGGTCTGCGCCCTGTTCCCCCGGGTGGTTCCCACGGGTATCAAGCACGGTACGGTGACGGTGCTCTTTAAGGGCCGCGCGCTGGAGGTTACCACCTTCCGTACCGAATCGGATTACCGGGACGGCCGCCGCCCCGGCCAGGTGAGTTTTGCCGCAACGATTGAGGAGGATCTTTCCCGCCGGGATCTGACCATGAACGCTATTGCCCTGGAACTGCCCTCGGGCCGCCGGGTGGATCCTTTTGACGGGGCCGGGGATATCAGGAACCGGATTATCCGCTGCGTGGGCAAGCCCGGGGAGCGTTTTGCCGAAGACGGTCTCCGCCCTCTGCGGGCGCTGCGTTTTGCGGCCCAACTGGACTTTCGTATTGAAGAAGCCACCCTGGCCGCTATCCCCGGCGCGATCCCTACCACGGCCAAGGTTTCGGCCGAAAGGATTCGGGACGAGATCGATAAGATCATCGCGTCTCCCCTCCCCTCCCGGGCGCTGAGGCCTATGGAAGCAACCGGGCTCCTGGAACTCCTGCTGCCGGAACTGACCCGCTGCCGGGGGGTCGAACAGAAGGGGTTCCACCGCTTCGACGTGCTGGATCACGCTCTCCTGGCCTGCGATTACAGCGCCCGGACCGGGGCGCCGCCGGAGGTCCGCCTGGCGGCCCTGTTCCACGATACCGGCAAGCCCGCCTGCCGCCGCCTGGGGGAAGGGGGGGTCTGGACCTTCTACCGCCACGAGGAAGAGTCCGCCCGTCTGTCCGCCGCTATCCTCCGGCGTTACCGTTACCCTAACGCGGTCCGGGAGACGGTCTGCCGTCTCATTGCCCAGCACATGTTCCACTATACCGGCGACTGGACCGATGCCGCAGTCCGGCGTTTCATCATCCGCTCCGGGGAAGAACACCTGGATGATCTCTACCGCCTCCGTCTGGCCGATATCTACGGAACCGCTGGTCTGGAGCCGCCCCCGGACTGCCTGCTCCCGCTCACGCGCCGGGTGGAGGCCGTCCTGGCCCGGAGCCGGGCTCTCAGCCTCCGGGACCTGGCCGTATCGGGCCGGGACCTTATGGCCCGGGGAATCCCCGCAGGAAAGCGTCTGGGCCTCATTCTGGGCGAGCTGCTGGAGGCGGTGCTGGAGGACCCGGCCCTGAACGAGCGGGAGAAGCTTCTGGAAATCGCCGGGCGCCTAAACAAGCGATAATCTCATGTAGAAAAGCACTGAGAAACGCCATCGGGCATGCGTCAACTGCACGTGTTCAGTCTTAGGACCGCGACGGCTTCCCAATTCCCCCCAACTGTGCTAAACTGAGACTATGAAGATCGGCATAGATACCTTTACTTCCGATAGCGGGAAGTCCGGGGTAGGGGTGTATCTCAACCAAATCCTCAAGCGGATTCCTCCCTCGTCGGGAGCCCGTGGCGAGCTTTTTGGCTGGGATTTTGACCGCTTTGCCTTCAGCGAGACTGCCCCGGACATGGAATTTATCCCCCAGTGTTTTGTCAACGGCAGGACTGCCAACGCTCTCTGGCACCTGGCCAAATACCCTGAATTTGCCAGGGCCCGGGGATACGATGTCTGTTTTTTCCCCGCCGCCCACCGCCGTCTTCCCCGGCGCTCCCCCTGCCCGTCCATCGGTACAGTCCACGATATGGCCCCCTTCTGGGGCACCCGGCGGACCAGGGAACATCTGGGGGCGGTACTCCGGGTGGTTTTCCCCTCCTCTCTGCGGCATCTGGACCGGATTATCGCGGTGAGCAACTTCGTCAAAGAGGAATTGGTGGACCTGGCCCGGGTGAAGGAATCCCGTATTGAAGTGGTGCCCAACGGCATCGACCTCTCGGTTTTTTACCCCCGGCCCCGAAACGAGGAAAGCACGGTCCTGATTCAGCCCTTCAGCTTCCGCCGGCCCTATGCCCTCTACGTCTCCCGGATTGATCATCCTATCAAGAATCATATCAGGCTTATTAAGGCCTTTGAGCGTTTCAAGGAGCGGACCAAGTATCCCCACCGGCTGGTCCTGGCCGGGGGAGATAGTCACGGGGCGGAAGCTGTCAAGCGGACCGTCGCCAAGAGCCCCTATGGGCACGATGTCTTCTTTACCGGCCATTTTCCCCCGGAGAGCCTCCCGGAACTCTACGCCGGCGCGGATTTTGTGATCTTCCCCTCCCTCTACGAGGGCTTCGGCCAGGGGATTCTGGAAGCCATGGCCTCGGGAGTTCCCGTAGTCTGCGCCCGGGCGGCAAGCCTCTTGGAGACCGCAGAGCACGCGGCCCTCTACTTCGACCCCTTGGATACTGAGGATATGGCGGACCGTATGGTTACGGTAACCACCAACCGGGATATCTACCGGGACTGCCGTGCCAAGGGCCTGGAGCGGGTCAAGGACTTTTCCTGGGACCGCTGTGCCGAAGAGACCCTGCGGATCATCCAGGAAACCACGGGGGAATGATAGGGAAGCACTGATTAACTTGACCTATAGAATGTTTTTACCGCGTATACTATCTATCATCTTCCAATTTGCGGGTCACGTCTTTCGGCGTGTCCTTAGTTGCCGGATACGCTGATCAAAGAGCAGGGCAAAGGCCTCGTCGGCGGTTTCCACAAAATCAGCTTTAATCGCACTGCGGATATCCTTGTCCAGGTCCTCCCAATCGTCCCGGTTATCCACCGGAAGCAGCACCATTTCCATACGATTGCGGATAGCCGCCAGAAGCTTTTCCTTGAGGCCCCCGATAGGGAGGATCCGGCCCGTCAGGGTGAGTTCCCCAGTCATGGCCGTAGCGGGCCGGGGCGCCTTGCCCGTGAGGGTCGAGAGGATGGACGCCGCCAGGGTAATCCCCGCCGAAGGGCCGTCCTTGGGAATGGCTCCCTCGGGCACATGGATATGGAAGTCGGTCTTGCCGATATCGGCCACGGTGAATTGGTAACGATCCTGGGCGCTCCTCAAATAGGAGAGGGCGATCCGGGCGCTCTCCTTCATCACGTCCCCCAGATTCCCGGTGATGATAAGTTCCCCGCTGCCCTTAAAGCAGATGGTCTCCACCGGGAGCATGGCCCCCCCGGTCTCGGTCCAGGCCAGGCCGTAGCTTACCCCCACCCAGGCCTCCTTAAAGACCACATCGTTCTTGTACTTCCGCCATCCCAGGAGCTTTTCCAAGTCCTTGATACGGACCGTTTTTTTGTAGGACTCCAAGGGCTTTTCCGGTCCGGCGCCGTAGTTCTTTTTGACCGCCTCCTTGGCAATGCGCCGGACGCAGCGGGCGATCTCCCGTTCCAGGCCCCGAACCCCGCTTTCCATGGTCCAGTAGCGTTCAATTTCCAGGATTGCCTCATCCTTAAAGTGAATATTCGCCCCGGCCAGGCCGTTCTCCCGAAGCTCCTTAGGGACCAGAAACTGCCTGGCGATAGCCAGCTTCTCGTTCTCCCCGTAGCCGGGAATTTCGATAATCTCCATCCTGTCCAGAAGCGGGTAAGGGATGCCGTGCAGGGAATTGGCTGTGGCGATAAAGAGGACCCGGGAAAGGTCGTAAGACACTTCCAGGTAGTGGTCAGTAAAGCTGGAGTTCTGCTCCGGGTCCAGCACCTCAAGCAGGGCCGATGCAGGATCCCCCCGGAAATCGTGGGAGAGCTTGTCGATCTCGTCCAGGAGAAACACCGGATCCATCACTTGGACCTTCCGCATGGATTGGAGGATCTTCCCCGGCAAGGCCCCCACGTAGGTCTTCCGGTGGCCCCGAATTTCCGCCTCGTCCCGAACCCCACCTAGGGAAATCCGTACAAAATGCCGTCCTAGGGCCCGTGCCACGGACTTACCCAGGCTGGTCTTCCCGGTACCCGGGGGCCCTACAAAGCAGAGGATAGGCCCCTTGACGCCCCGGCTCTCATCGGCGTTCTTGGCGATCAATTCCCTGACGGCGATAAACTCCAGGATCCGTTCCTTGGCCTTTCGCAGGCCGAAGTGATCCTTATCAAGGATCTTCTCCGCTGCCTCTAGGATGCCCTCCCCGGTGTCCTGCGCCGCAGTGTCAGTCGCTGCTGGTCCGCATAAGGTCCCATTCCAGGGCAGATCCGCGATCCACTCCAGGTAACCCCGGAGCACCCCCGCTTCGGGCGAAAAGGGCTGAAGCTTCCGTAGCCGGCTCAGCTCCTTCTGCGCCTTCCTGAGCACTTCCTCGGGCGGGTTCCGGGCTTCCACGGCCCTTTCCAGGTCGGCGAATTCGTCATCCCCCTCCGCTTTGCCAAGTTCCTTGTTGATTTCCTTGAGCTGCTCGTGGAGAAAGTACTCCCGCTGGTTCCGGTCTATGCGGCTCTTGACCTTGCCGCTGATGTTCCGCTGGAGGCCGAAAATCTCGTTCTCCCTCTCAATAAGTTCCAGGAGCTTTTCCAACCGTTCCCGGGTGCCTTCAATCCGCAGGAGATCCAGCTTCCGCCCCGCTTTAATCGCCAGGGCATTACCGATGAGGTTCCCCAGCCGCTCGGGACTCTCGGTGCGGTCCACCGCCGTAAGGGTTTCGGCTCCCACCTTTTTGGAGAATTCCGCGTACTGTACAAAGGATTTTTGCACGGCCCGTATCAGGGCGGCAAACTCCGGGGACTGGGAGGCTGGTTCCGCCACCGCAGCCGGGACCACCCGTACCAAGTTACAGTCCCCCGCCATGGCCGCATTGGCGATGATCCCCCGATATTCCCCCTGGAGCATAACCCGGTAGGTATTGTCCGGGAGCTTCAGGTGCTGGATCAGCCGGACCACGGTCCCCACGGAATGGGTCTCCCGGCCCTCGGCCTTAAGACAGGCTGCGAAGAGCCGCCCGTCCCGGCCAAGGGCCAAGTCCACCGCCGCAATCCCCGCCTTATAGGTCACGAACATGGGAATTACCGTCTGGGGGAAGAAGACCATCTCTCGCAAGGGGAGGAGAGGAAATTCATCGCCCTCCTTCCGGCTTAGACCTTGGAAAATTTTTAACTTCATGGCCCGCTTAGGCGCTCATTTGCAGGGAATACATCTCCGGGGGCTGGGATTGCTCCACCACATCCCGGGTAATCACCACCCGCCGGCGCCCCTCCAGAGAGGGAATATCGAACATGATGTCCGTCATGAGCCGTTCCACGATGGCCCGTAAGCCCCTGGCGCCGGTCTTCTGCTTAATCGCGGTGTCGGCAATGGCATCGATAGCGTCTCCGGTAAACTCCAACTGCACATTATCGATGGCCAGGGATGCCTGGTATTGTTTGACGATAGCGTTCTTGGGTTCGGTGATGATCCGCCTGAGGTCGTCCCGGCTCAGTTCCTCCAGGCAGACCGTGATGGGAAGCCGCCCGATAAACTCAGGAATCATGCCGAAGTGGATCAGGTCATCGGGATGCAGGGAACGATAGAGCTCCTTGAGGTTTCGTTCCCAGGTACTCCGCCCCTCGGAACCGAAGCCCATGGGATGCTGTACCACCCGCCGGGCGATGTGGCTGTCCAGACCCACAAAGGCCCCACCGCAGATAAACAGAATGTTCGTGGTGTCCAGGCGGATAAGATCCTGGTTGGGATGCTTGCGCCCGCCCTGAGGAGGCACCGAGGCCACGGTCCCCTCAATAATCTTGAGCAAGGCCTGCTGGACCCCTTCCCCGGATACGTCCCGAGTGATAGATACGTTCTCCCCTTTCCGGGCGATCTTGTCGATTTCATCAATATAAATAATGCCCCGTTCCGCCTGGGCAATGTTGCCTCCGGCGTTCTGGATTAGTTTAAGGAGGATATTCTCCACGTCCTCCCCCACATAGCCCGCCTCGGTCAAGGTGGTGGCGTCCACAATGGCAAAGGGAACCTTAAGCTTCTTTGCCAGAGTCTTTGCCAGGAGGGTCTTCCCCGTGCCCGTAGGACCGATCAGAAGAACGTTGGACTTCTCGATCTCCACATCGTCCTGCTGCCGGGCGGGGTTAGCAATCCGCTTATAGTGGTTGTAAACCGCCACAGAAAGGGCCTTTTTCGCCTCCTCCTGGCCAATGATAAAGAGGTCCAAGTAAGCCTTGAGTTCGTGGGGGGTAGGTATGTTCCCGGAAAACTGGGCGGTCATGTCCTGGTCCTCGTCCTCCAGAATATGCCGACAGACCTCCACGCACTCGTTACAGATAAACACATCGTTGGGACCCGCCACGAGCCGCCGGGCCATGTCGGCGCTCCTGCCACAGAAGGAACAGACCCGTTCAAAGCCGTTGTTGCCATTAGTATTACGTAGCCGCGCCATTATTTTCCCTCACTAAAACTTTATCGACCACCCCGTAGACCACGGCCTCGGCTGCGGGCATGTAGAAGTCCCGCTCCATATCCCGGGCAATGGTTTCCGTATCCTTCCCCGTGTGCTTGGCAAAGTAGTCGATGGTGAGTTTCTTCAGGCGGAGGATTTCCCGGGCCTGTATCCCAATGTCCATGGCCTGCCCCGAGGCGCCTCCCCAGGGCTGGTGGATCAGGACCCGAGCGGATGGCAGAGCCATCCGTTTACCCGGCGTCCCGCCGGAGAGAATCAGGGCCGCCATACTGGCCGCCTGTCCCAAGCAGATAGTCTGAACATCACATTTGACATACTGCATCGTGTCGTAAATGGCCAGCCCTGCGGTTACCGAGCCGCCGGGAGAATTGATGTAGAGGTTGATATCCTTCTCCACATCCTGTCCGTCCAGAAAGAGCATTTCGGCCACCGCTAGGTCCGCACTCAGGTCGTTGATTTCACCGTCAAGGAAAATGATCCTGTCCTTGAGGAGCCGGGAGAAAATATCATAGGACCGTTCCCCCATGCCGGTCTGCTCCACCACATAGGGGATCAGCGAGTTCATCTGTTCCTTCATATATTTAATTTACCCATTGTTTGATACCAAATCTACATATTTCCCTTTTTTTCCCTTAATTACCTTGTTTTCCGCAAGTAAAAGGTCAAAAAGTTTCCGTTCCTTGATATCTTCTTTGAGGTACTCCTTCATAGTATCGGCTTCGTAGTATTTCTTTATGTCTTCAATCGAAGCACCGGACTGGACGGCCATGGTCTCAAGCTCCTTGCCGAATTCTTCCTCACCGGCCTCCAGGGAAAGTTCCTTAATGAGGGTATCTACGATGAGCCGGCTTTGGAGGGCCTTGACCACATCGGGCCGCCAGCCTTCGATGATACGGGCCTTTCCCCCGCCGGAATTTGCCATCATACGGTCCAGGGCCTCGATGTCGGTGTTAAACTGCCGGGCCATATTCCGCCACCGGGATTCCAGTTCTAAGCTGATCATGGACCCGGGCAGGTCCACGGGGCTGTTCTCCATGATCTTTTCCAGGAGCTTGGACACCTTGATGTCCCGAAGCCGCTTTTCCAGGTCTTTTTCCAACCGCTCCCGAATACTAGCCTTAAGATCATCCAGGGTTTTGTACTGTTCGTCCACATCCTGGGCCAGATCATCGTCCAAATCGGGGAGTTTCTTCTCTTTAAGAGCCGTGAGTGTTACCCGGAGCTTCTTGGTCTTACCCGCCAGGTCCTTGTCCTCGAAGTCTTCGGGATAAACCTTCTCGAAGTCCCGGGTCTCACCCTTCTTCATACCCTTGACTTCCTCGTCAAATTTGAAGAGATTAAGGCCCGATCCCAAGGTAAAGGCAAAATCCTGCCGCTCCGTGCCGGCCAGGACCTCACCGGCCTCGTTTAGCTCGGCGTAGTTCACCGTAAGCAGGTCTCCGGTAACTGCGGCGAGCCCCTCGTCCCGGTCCAGAACCACGGCATTCCGGTCCCGCATAACCTCAAGCTCCCGGTCAAGGTCCTCGTCGCCGATTTCCACCACCGGAGCCTCGACCTCAAGGCCCTGGTACTGACCCACTTTGATCTGGGGCATCACGTCGTAGCTCAGCACGAAACTCAGGGGAGCATCCAGCTTGAGCTCCGGGGGTTCCCCTTCAAGCCGGGGATAGGAGTAAGGCAGGGGCCGCTCCGCCTGAGGCAGGGACTCGTCCTCAAAGACCGAGGCCACCGCCTCCTCCACGAGCTTACCCAAGACCTCAGTTCTAAAGGCCTCACCGAACTTCCGTTCCAGAATATCCCGAGGGACCTTGCCCTTGCGAAAACCTGGAATCTGCACGGTCCTGCCGTATTCCCCAACGAGCTTGTCGTAACCCGAGAGGACATCGTCCTTACCGATGGTAACGGCCAATTTTACCGCCGAATGTTCCTGCTTTTCCAGCTTCTTTGATACAGTCACGCTACTTCCTCGTTTACACTATCAATGGGGCTCCTGCCAGGGGAGCCCCGAGAGAGAAAAGAGAGCGGGAAACGGGAGTCGGACCCGCGACATCGACCTTGGCAAGGTCGCGCTCTACCACTGAGCTATTCCCGCGTTCTCGTGACACGCTGCGAGAGAGGGGACTCGGACCCCTAAGCCAATGGCACCAGATCCTAAGTCTGGCGTGTCTACCAATTTCACCACTCTCGCGTTGTTCTGTGGGGTAAACACTCCAACTAACATCTCTTTGTACCCCAAAACCGCAGAACTTGTCAACCAGTCTTGACCCCATTCTAATACCCCGTATAGGACCAGACGCCATACTGGAAGGTATAGGTTCCCGCCCTTTTACCATTGTTATTGTAAAAAGCATCGAAATCATAGGGAAAGGAAGGGCCCAGGCTCACATTTGCCGGAATCGTTATCATGGTCAGGGGGTTTGCCGCAAAAGCCGCCATACCAATGGATTTCACCCCGCCGGGAATCGTTACAGAGCTCAGGGAATTGCCGTAAAAGGCCGTTGCCCCGATAGCATTGAGTCCTGCGGGGAGGCTCAGACTGACAAGTTTATTGTTGTAAAAGGCCGATTCCCCAATGGAAACCAGGCCCGGCGGGAGGCTCAGGCTGGTCAGGGGATTTTCGTAGAACAGCCCGGGAGGAATGGCGGTTATACTGGCAGGGATAACCACCTGGGTCAGGGTATTATAGGCAAAGGCCCATTCCCCCAGGGCAGACAGGCTTGCGGGAATCGTGAGCCCCACCAGGGCATTACCGTAAAAGGCATAGTCCCCCAGGGAGCTCACGCTGGGGGGGATAACCAGGCTGCTCAGTTCATTGTAAGCAAAGGCCCAGGCCCCGATACTGGTTACGCTCAGGGGGATATCAACGCCGGTAAGGGCATTGTAGGCAAAGGCCCAGGCCTCAATACTGGCCACAGTCGTGGGGATAGTTACGCTGGTCAGCATGTTGCTGGAAAAGGCGTACTCCCCGATCCTCGTAATGCCCGGGGGAATGATTACCCTGGTCAGGGCATTATCAAAAAAGGCACTCTCCCCGATAAAGACCAGACCCGTGGGGAGGCTCAGGCTGGTCAGTCTATTGTGGGCAAAAGCCGCCGGCCCGATGGAACGCACCCCGCCGGGGATAACCAGGCTCGTCAGGCGGTTGTAGGTAAAGGCGCCGGTACCGATGGAGCGTATCTCGGGAGGAATCGTTACCCCCGATATGCCGCTGTTGTAGAAGGCCGCGTCCCCGATAAGGCTCAGCCCTGCGGGGAGCACCAGGGTGGTAACATTCCCCAGAGGGAAAATCCCCCGGATACTCATGATAATCCCATGGGCATCGGTTATCAGATAGCCCTGGACGCCGACCACCGGCAGCCCCCCCCAGCGGTCGGGGATCTGGATCGTGGTATCACTGCCGTTATAGCCCGTAATCAGGATACCATCCTCCACCATGATGGCGTCCCAGATGCCTGTATTCAGAATCCCGGTTTGTCCCCAGGCAGCGCTCAGAAACCCGGACAAGAGTAGGGAGAGATAAAGGATTTTTTTCATATTCATTGCGTGGCTCCTCTAAAAAGATGCTGGGCCTTCGGGAACAGCCCCTGAGTTCTGGTCAAATGGAGCGACCAGCCCCAGTTGTTTTTCGATCCGTTCCCGGAGTAACGCGGCGTTCAGGGGCTTCCTGATAAAATCAATCCCGCCGGAATTGACCGCCTCCATGATATTATTCACATTAGCGTTCCCGGTTACAAAGATGACCGGCACCCCGGCGTACTTTTCCATTTTGCGGATAGTCTTAAGCAGGATAAACCCATCCATATCCGGCATTTCAATATCCAGCAAGATGAGGTCTACCTCCAGCTTGTCCAGGATTTGCAACGCCCCCTGGGGGGTACTTACCGTGTAAACGACATAACTATCCTCCAGGAGCATTTTGATGGTATTGAGGATATCCGGCGCATCGTCAATAGCCAGTATCCGTTTTTTATTACCGGTTTCCATGGT
>JAITON010000168.1 GCA_031289935.1 Treponema sp. | reverse complement strand
CGGGAGTGGTAACTGGAGATGGTCTGCGGGTTCTTGGGTATTAAACCCTCGCCACGAATAAGAGCGAGGCGGTTTGGCTCCGGCTGGTCTCAAGGGCCCCAAACCCGGTATAGAGGGCGGCGATGCTGGCATCATCCGCATCTACCTGGACAAACAGCCGGTTCCGGCCCGTCAGTAGCTCGGAAATGGCCCGGTTGAGTAAGGCCTCATCGCGGCCCGTCCCCCAATAGTCCTCCACGATAAAGAGATCGTAAATCTCCGCCGGATCCTTGTTATAGGTACTATCAATATAGCCCGCCGCCCGGTCCCCGTCCATGCTGAGAAATACCTTGAAGGTCTCCGGCGCGGCCATAACCCGTTCGGCGGTCCAGTAGCGGCCTTCGTCCTGATGGATACGGCAGTACTCAGCCCGAAGCGGATCTGATAGGGGCACAATCTCCGGTACCGTCGAATCAATGGCCTGCCGGGCAGGCTTGGGGATAAAGTCCTGCGGCCCGATCTCGAAACAGCGCTGGGCCTTTTCGAAGACCGCGCCGGCCCTTTGCAAGTATCCCAGGGCGGTAGTATTCTCCGGGGGATATACAAAGTCGATCCGGTGATCTCGAAACTTGCCCCGAAGATAGCCCAGGATGAGCGCAAAGTCGGCTTCGTTATCGTAAAACCCGCCGAGGCACTCCAGATAGCTTCCCGCCGGATCGTGGAGAAAAGCGCCTAGGCCGGTTATAGCGCCGCCCGTACGGCCCGCCCGTACGGTCCCATCAGTATAGACCACCAGGACAAAGTCATCGGGATGGTCAATGAGGTTCCGCAAGTGACTTTGTATGGCCGCTATATCCCTCGGGCAAACCTTACAAGACGATGCCGGCGCAGATTGTTTGGCACGGATATATGCCGAAGCCGTTTCAATATCGTCCAGGCCCATCGGTCTGAGTTCTTTTTTTCCCATTTGAAATTGCTCTATATATAAAATAAGGGGAGTCTGCCTTCTAAAACAAACTCCCCAGGACTACTCAAAACATGCTAAGCGCGTTGCGTTATCGCTCCTAGTAATCCATGCCTCCCATACCGCCCATTCCACCGCCACCGGGCATCGGCGCCGGGTCCTTTTTCTCGGGCAGATCGGTGATGGCGCACTCGGTGGTCAGGAGCAGGCTGGCGATGGAGGCCGCGTTCTGTAGAGCGCTCCGGGTCACCTTGGCGGGGTCGATGATACCGGCCTTCACCATGTCGGTCCACTCCATCTTGGCCGCGTCATAGCCGATGCCCTTCTTCTCGGCCTTGGCCTTGTCAGCGATAACCGCCCCGTCCAGCCCGGCATTCTCGGCGATCTGGCGGATGGGCTCTTCCAGGGCACGCTTTACGATCTTAAAGCCCACCTTCTCGTCATCGCTGAGACCCACAGTATCAGCTTTCTCCAGGGCAATGACCGCCTGAATCAGGGCCAGTCCGCCGCCGGCCACAATACCTTCCTCAATGGCCGCCCGGGTGGCGCTCAGGGCGTCCTCAACCCGGTGCTTCTTTTCTTTGAGTTCCACCTCAGTGGCGGCCCCCACGTTGATGACAGCCACGCCGCCAGCCAGCTTGGCCAGCCGTTCCTGGAGCTTCTCCTTGTCGTAGTCGCTGGTGGTATCCTCAATTTGGGCCTTGATCTGGGCGATCCGGTCCTGGATATCCTTTTGCTTGCCCCCGCCGTTGATGATCGTGGTGTTATCCTTGTCGATCTTGACGGTCTTAGCCTTACCAAGCTGGCCAATCTCAGTATTTTCGAGCTTCAGCCCCAGTTCCTCAGTGATAACCTCACCACCCGTGAGGATGGCGATATCTTCCAACATGGCCTTGCGGCGGTCGCCGAAACCGGGGGCCTTGACGGCCACCGTCTTGAGGGTACCCCGAAGGCTGTTGAGCACCAGGGTGGAAAGGGCCTCGCCGTCCACATCCTCGGCAATGAGGAGCAGTGGTTTGCCGCTCTGGGCGATCTTTTCCAGCAGGGGCAGCATGTCCTTCATGCTGGAAATCTTCTTGTCGTGGATCAGGATGTAAACATCCTCGTAGACCGTGGTCATGGTGTCCCGGTCGGTCACAAAGTAGGCTGAAATGTAGCCCCGGTCAAACTGCATCCCTTCTACAAACTCAATGGTGGTGTCCATGGTCTTGGACTCTTCTACGGTGATGACTCCGTCCTTGCCCACCTTCTCCATAGCATCGGCGATGGTGTTGCCGATCTCACTGTCGTTGTTGGCGGAAACCGAAGCAACGTGGGAGATTTCTTCTTTATCCTTGATCTCCTTAGCGTTCTTCTTGATCTCCTCCACGGCGATTTCCACCGCCTTGTCGATACCACGCTTGAGTTCAATAGGGGTCATCCCGGCGGCCACGGACTTGAGGCCCTCTTTGACCAGAGAATAAGCCAGTACCGTGGCGGTGGTGGTCCCGTCGCCAGCCACGTCGTTGGTCTTGGTGGCCACTTCCTTGAGGAGTTGGGCCCCCATGTTCTCATAGGGGTCCACCAGCTCCACTTCCTTGGCCACGGAAACTCCGTCCTTGGTCACCGTGGGAGCGCCGAATTTCTTGTCCAGCAGGACATTCCGCCCCTTGGGGCCCAAGGTCACCTTGACGGCCTTGGAAATTTGCTCAACCCCGGCAAGTAGCTTGCGCCGGGCTTCCTCGTTGAACATCAGTTGCTTTGCCATAACTCTCTTAACTCCTTTGGACTTTTGTCCAGATTAATATGATTTATGATGCCCTCAGAGAAGGCTCCCCTTTAAAATACCTCAAAAGGGGTAAAAGAGTCAATCCGTCTTGAAGAAAACCTACTCCGAATCATAGGTTATCAGGGTGTGGATGGGGATACCGGCCAAGGCACGCTCGTAGTGCATGAAGGAAAGACTCACCACGCCGAAGATCGCGCCGACCCGGGCGCCTGACTCGGCAATCAGCTCTGAGGCCGCCTTAAGGGTACCACCGGTGGCAATCAGATCGTCCATAAGAAGGATATTCCCACCCTGGGGCACATCATCGGGGTGGATTTCGATCTCCGCCTGGGCATATTCCAGAGAGTATTGCTTGGCCAGGACCCGGCCGGGTAGCTTGCCCTTCTTGCGGATCGGGATAAGGGGGATACCCATACGAACCGCGAAGGGTGCGGCAAAGAGGAACCCCCGGGCCTCAATGGCCGCTACGGCGTCGATCTTCCGGTCCCGGTAAATATCGGCCATAGCTTCCACGCAATAGGAAAAAACCTGGGGAGCCGTCAAAATGCTCGTGATGTCATAAAAAAGGATCCCCGGTTTAGGAAAATCGGGTACTTTTCTGATATAATCGTCAAGATTAAACGCTGCCATGGAATCCTCACCTTGGATTAAGGGTCTTAGGGACACGCTGATTAACTTGACGCTAACCAGCGCGTCCCTTTTACAATTTCTCGTAACTCTTGGTTCTTTAACGAGTTACTGCGAAATTGCAGATATTAAGGAATACACTTATTTATGCCCGGCTGCATAAATAAGTGTATTCCTAGCGACAATAGGACTTGAACCTATGACCGAGCGGATATGAGCCGCTTGCTCTACCGACTGAGCTATGTCGCCATGCGGGGATTACTCTAGCAAATTCCCCAAAATGTGTCAAGTGCGCGTAACGGTTGTTCAGCGGGAATAGATTCAGACACCGCTATTCAGCAGCGCGGCATCGTCAAATACCTGTAGCTATTCAAGTAGCGCTAAAAAACGCTCAATGGCGTTAATCAGCGTGTTCCTAGATCAGCTTGTACTGTTTGGCGGTCTCCCAGAGGGCGCTGTTCCAGTAATTCAGAGAGAGATAGGCCCGCTTGGTTTCGACCTCATCGATACGGCTGGCCCGGCTCTGGAGCCGCTTAAAGGCCATACTCACGGCGGTGTTCATGTCAACCTCGGGGGAGCCGGAATCCCGCAGGACGCAGTAGTAGGCGTAATAGTAAAAGGCATCCAGGGGATCCATCCGGGGGAGGCCCTCTTCCCGGATTACCGGACGGATGCTCTCCAGGGCCTGATCCCCCTTGGCGCGATCCTTCCCGTTCAGACGGCTCAGGGCCAGGGCACGGTAGATGGAGAGAAGCCGGTAGAGGAGTTTTTTATAGGAAGAAAGCAGGAGTTCGCACTGGGAGAAGCCACTTCGCCAATCGGGCTGTTCGATCAGGAGAAAATCTCCCTCCGGCAGGTTCTGAGCAAGAATATCCGCCAATCTAAAGGTTTCAG
This sequence comes from Treponema sp., assembly GCA_031289935.1. Classification (GTDB taxonomy): domain Bacteria; phylum Spirochaetota; class Spirochaetia; order Treponematales; family Breznakiellaceae; genus JAITON01. The sequence continues at coordinate 4,530 of JAITON010000168.1, read as the reverse complement.
GATAGTCTTCCCGAAGCCAGGCCGCTTCCAGTTCAAAGAGACGGGCGTCGAGATTCAGGATTTCGGGCTTACGGGGCTGAGGCCGTTTCAGGTAGACCTCGGTGCGATAGATCCAGGCGGCCAGAACGGTACGGCGTTCATCGGAAGCCGCCGGACGGGAGCCGAGGGAATCGGCCGAGCCCTGGAGAGACTCAAAAATATTCAGGGCCTCCTTGTAGCGGCCAGTCTCGAAACGGAGCCGTCCCTGCAAAAAACGGGCCCGGTCGGCCCATTCGTAGCGGCCCACCCCGGAGGCCGCATCAATGGCCCGGTGGATAGCACGCTCCGCCCCGGAAATATTACCGAAAAGGAAATAGGTCCCCGCTGCATAGTAGCCGGTAATCGCCAATTCGCCGGAATTGCCGGAACGCTCGGCGTTTTCCTGGGCAAAATTGAAGTAGTCGATAGCATCCCCAAGACGCTGGCGGCACACGTTGACCAGGGAAAAGAGCCGGTAAGCCTGAGCCAGATCCTTCCCTCCCCGCTGTTTCTGGGCAAGGAGGATAGATTCCTTGACCGCCTCCGAGGCCGCGTCAATGTCCTGTACCGAAAGCTGATACCGGGCAAGGTCTACCAACATCTGAGTCTTGTAGACCGGGAAGGCATCGGCATCGGGGGGCCCTTCCAGGAATACCCGGCGGATATCCTCCTCGCCGCCGCAGATCAGGGCCTTGCCGCTGTTGAAGATATAGCGCAGAGGCAGGGCCCGGACCTCTCCCACCACCGTGGTAAAGCGGCTACTCTGGAGGGCCTCCTCTATTCCCCGGTAGGCGCCGTTCATGATATCGGCGGAGATAGAGTCCAGGATCAGCGTGTCGGAACCCTGGCCCCCCAGATCGGCCAGCGCCTTGAGGAGGTTAAAACAGGGCCGGAATTTCCCCGCTTCCACCCAGGCCAGAATACGGGTCCATACCATGGTCCGGACCAGCTCCCGCCGCTCCCCCAGGACCTGCTCCGCCCGGCCGATAAAGCCGGGGATCCGGGGCTCGGGGGCCTCCCGGCAGTCGATAATCCCCCGGCGCAGGAAGTATTCCATGGTCTGGGAAACCAGTCTGGGATTTCGGCCGGTTTCCGCAAAGAGACTTTCAAACTGAGCGGGAGGAAAGTAGCGGCCCAGGAGGGCAAAGGCATAGGCCATTTCCCAGAAATCCCGGGAAAGATTCGAGACTTGCGGCTGGGTAAATCCTTCGGCTCCAATTTTGATGTTCCGGGTGAATACCCCGTTCCAGTCCTCCTGAGGCTCCCGCTCTGCGGTGGCAAACACGAGGAGCGAAGCCCGGTTCGGGAGTTTCCGGTAAACGCTGGAAAACAATTCTGCCGCAGCCCGGCCGGCCCGGTCGATATTTTCCAGGACCAGAACCGGCCGGCCCCGCTCCGTACCCGCGCGGGCGAAAATCCCCAGGAGCAGTTCCAGGAAACGCCCCGCCTGCTGGAGGGTATATGCGGAATACTCGTCCCGGAACCGTTCCCGGGACACCGATACCACGAGGCTCTCAAGCTCATGAGACAGGTCCTTTACCGGGGTATGGGAATATTCCGAAATCCGCAGCGCCAGGGCGCGGATTTCCGGGCTTAGCGCATCGGTAAAGCAGCTGAGCCCCGTGCCGCCGGCGCCGAAATTGATACGCAGAAGGGGAATTGAACCCAGCAGTTCCGCCGCATAACGCCTGAGCCCCGCCCGTTTCCCGCAAAACCGGGGCCCGGTGAGTACCGTATTCCGGTAATCCCCCTGTTTCAGGAGCCAGGCAACCTTTTCCCCATTAGCGGCAAGATCGGCCGGGGGCTTTTCCGGCAGAAAGCTGATGGCCTTGATAGCGGTATAGCCCAAAGGTCCGGTCCCCAGGCTCACATAGGGCCGCAGGGCCTTTTTGAGCCTGGACTCGCACCAAAGACCGCTCCCGCCCTCGGGCTGGGCGCCAGGCAGTGTCCAAGAAAGCCGGTAGACTTCATCACCCAGTTTTTCCAGAAGCACGCAGCTAAAGCCGTAGAGTTCCGGGGCCGCCTCGGTCATAATATTCTGAATGGTATCCAGGAGGATAACCATATCTATCCAGAAACCGATGGATGCATCGTCAAAGGAGGCGGTTATAGCCCGGCGGTCAAGCTGAGGGGTTCCCCCGGCATCCTCTATAGCCTGAACAACCGAACGTTCAATCCCCTTGAACAGTTCCGGCCGGGTAGACCGGATCTGGGCCTGGTAACGGAGGGAGAAAAACAATCCTATCATGGACGGACCCTAGAAAAAATCTGCATAAGCTTCTATAAAATATCGGTATTATTGATGCATTTCTGGAGTAGGAGGCTCATGATGATTGAATCCCTCAAGGGACGGTCCCTTTTAACCTGGCTGGACTATCAGAGCGAAGAAATCCGTTTTCTCCTGGATTTGGCCAAACAGGTTAAGGCCGAAACACAGCGCGGAGAACAGCCCCAGCGTTTTCGAGGCAAGACCCTCGCCCTGATTTTCGAGAAGCGCTCCACCCGGACCCGCTGCTCCTTTGAGACGGCCTTTGGCGAGGAGGGAGGCCACCCGGTATTCCTTTCCACGGCGGATATTCAACTGGGAGCCAAGGAGAGCATTGAGGACACGGCCCGGGTCCTGGGCCGGATGTTTAGCGCGCTTGAATTCCGGGGCTTTAAGCAGTCCACCGTGGAAACCCTGGCGAAGTATTCCGGCGTACCGGTCTACAACGGCCTCACCGGCAGCTTCCACCCCACCCAGGCCCTGGCGGATATTATGACCCTGGAGGAATGCTTCGGGCCGGCCCGGGGGCAAAAGCTCGTGTTTGTAGGCGACGGCCGGAACAATGTGGCCCGCTCCCTCATGGTGATCTGCGCCAAGCTCGGCGTGCATTTTTCGGTCCTAAGCCCCCCGGAGCTTTTCCCCGGCGAGGACCTCCGTAAGACCTGCGCCCTCCTGGCCGAAGCCTCGGGGAGCCGCATCAGCGTGAGCGCCGATCCGGAGGAGGCCGCCGGGGCCTCGGCCCTTTACACCGATGTATGGGTCTCCATGGGCGAGGAAGCCGAACGGGAGGAACGGCTGCGGCTGCTCAGGCCCTACCAGGTGAACCAGGCCCTGATGGACAGGACCGGCCGCAGGGACACGATCTTCCTCCACTGCCTCCCCGCCGTGAGGGGGGAGGAGGTTATGTCTGAGGTACTCGACGGTCCCTCAAGCCGGGCCTGGGATCAGGCGGAGAACCGCAAACACACGATCAAGGCGATTATGCTCGCTACCCTGGGCCGTGCCCCGGGCAGCGCCCCGGGCAGCGCCCCGGGCTGGGCCGGTAATTATTGAAGATTGTGTTAAATGGTTCAAACATGAACTTCACGATAAAGCTTATAAGGCAAGCGGGGCTAAAAACTTGGGTAAATATATGATGAAAAGAATAATAACAAGTATTTTATTATCGGGATTTATTATTACAGGATTTATAGACGCTTTATTACATAATAAATTAAGCTATTCTTCAACAATGGGAATGGATATACATAGAGTTTATTTTTACACGTTCTTTTTATTGGTAATGGGTTGTTGGCTTCTTTATAATAAATGGTTTGTTGGCATTGGATTTTTAGCTTTAGCGGCTTTTAGTTCTTATTTTACCGAACTTGTTTTCGTGCATAATTACGTCGCGTCAATATTAGTGTATATTGGAATAGTATTTGATATAATTATTAGACGAAAATACAAATGGTTAATTCCATTGGTTATTTGTGGAATAATACAATCTATAGCATTTCAAACTATTTGGTTAGGTAATTTTCTGGTTCTGGGTATGGAATTTTCAGCTTTAATTATAGGTTCAATTTTCATTGTAAAGAGTGTATAATTAACAACCTCTGCCAGCGTTTCAAACAAACATCTCCTATGGTTTGCTCATACATGAGCTTGCCAAAACCTTAAGACAAGCTCAGATTGTATACCGCTTACCGGGGCGTATTCCATTGCATGCATAAACCGCCTACTATAACCGGCGCTGGACCTGAGGGTTATTCTACCCGCTTAAATTCCAAGACGAAGCCCATCACTTCTATGCTCAGAGTGTCTCCGTCAATTTCAAATTCCATTTCAACTTCAACGCCTTGATACTCTGTAGAAATGGCATTGCCTTTTATTTTGTATGAAACAGTTTGTTTTACACCATACATGCTCTGGGTAAATTTGTCCCCCGTAAAAGACCAGGTAATACCGTAATCGGACTCCCATGTTCCGACAAGGGCCCTGGCGCCGGTTGCGCCTTTATCACAACCAACCAAAACCATTCCAAATACCAGCGCCAGGGTTACTATCGTAACCTTCGCCAACATCGCTACAGTCCTGCGGACTGCTTCAGACAAAACGTTCTGCTTCATTTTTACCCTCCTTAAGGTAACTCTTTAGGTCGTTTGTTAGTTCAATAGTTCCTCACGCAGAGACGCAAAGGAGGAATTTAATTATTCTTCCCTGCGCGTCTTCGCGTGAGGTTTCCCTCCGGCGTTTGCCACTAC
>JAITON010000155.1 GCA_031289935.1 Treponema sp. | reverse complement strand
GCAGGGCTCGTACCGAGGTACGCGGGGCTCGTACCGAGGTACGCGGGCTCAGCCAGGGGCGTCATACCTTGGGAAATGGGGGTTTTACAATGTTTCTTCTATATAATAGAGAGAGAGAGAGAGAGAGCTAAGATGCGACCACAGAAATTAGCGGACAAAGCCCGGCAGGGGCTATCCGCTGCATCGTTCAAGGCATCCAGGGCTGTTACTTTTACCGGTCCACGCATAACGTTGCTATAGTAGCATCAAGGGTGGAACTTTGTCAAGCGCTTTTTACGAAAATGGGTAAAATTTTGTGCGTTTTTTCGCGTTTTTTGGCAAATTTAACGGCGCCTCTGCTTGACATAAAATTGTTTTTGGGCTATGATGACCTGTCTTTTGGGGGTGTAGCTCAGTTGGCTAGAGCGTTTGAATGGCATTCAAAAGGTCAGCGGTTCAATTCCGCTCACCTCCAGAAAAAATCAAAAATTTAAAAGGGAGCCTGCGTAATTCCTCTCATTTCCAGGAAAGAAGGTAAACCATGAACATACAAGCATTGGAAAAGGCCGCCCTGAGCGTCCGGGCCCTCAGCATGGACGCTATACAGAAGGCTCATTCCGGCCATCCGGGGCTCCCCATGGGGGCCGCCGAGCTGGGGGCCGTCCTTTACGGCGAGCTGCTCCGCCACGATCCCGGGGACCCCGAATGGCCCGACCGGGACCGCTTTGTCCTTTCGGCGGGCCATGGTTCCATGTTCCTCTATTCCCTGCTCCATTTGGCGGGCTATAAGGACGCGGGCCTGGAGGCGCTCCAGAGCTTCCGCCAACTGGGCTCGGTCTGTGCGGGGCATCCCGAATACGGCCTTATCGCCGGGATTGAGGCCACCTCAGGACCCCTGGGCCAGGGCGTTTCCATGGCCGTGGGCATGGCCGTGGCCGAAACCATGCTGGCCGCCCGCTTCAATACCGGCAAGGGGCGCATCGTGGACCACTATACCTACGCGTTGGTGGGAGACGGCTGCCTCCAGGAGGGGGTTTCCTCCGAGGCGTCTTCCCTGGCCGGGCACCTCAAACTGGGGAAGCTCATCGTATTCTACGATTCCAACAAGATTACTATTGACGGGAGTACGGACCTGGCTTTTACCGAGGATGTGGCCCAGCGCTACGATGCCTACGGCTGGCAGGTACTCCGGGGTTCTATGTACGATTTTGAGGCTATCGCCGGTCTGGTCGATGCGGCCAAGGCCGAGACCGGGAAGCCCAGTATCATTATCCTCTCTTCGATTATCGGGAAGGGGGCGCCTCACAAGCAAAATACCGCCGAATCCCACGGCGCGCCTCTGGGCCCCGAGGAGATCGCTGCGGCGCGGCAGGGCCTGGGCATCCCTGAGGGGCCTGGCGGGGACTTCTACATCGCCCCGGAGGCTCAGGCGTATTTCGCGGCCCGGCGGCCTCTCTGGCAAAAGGCCCGGGAAGCCTGGGAGGCGGAATTTGCGGCCTGGTCCAAAGAGAACCCCGAAAAGCGCCGTGCATGGGACGCCTTCCACGCCGGCCAGGCTGCCCCGGCAGAGCTCCCGGTTTTTGCGGTGGGGGACAAGATCGCCACCCGGGCTGCGGGGAACAAGGCCCTGGCGGCTCTGGCTGCTGCCAATGCCAACCTGGTGGGGGGCTCGGCGGACCTCAAGGGGCCCAACGCGGCGGGGCTTCCCGTTGATGCGGGCAGCTATTCCCCGGCGAACCGGCAGGGCCGTTACATCCACTTTGGTATTCGGGAATTTGCCATGGCGGCCGTCTGCAACGGTATCTCCCTCCACGGGGGCCTTCGGGCCTACTGCGCTACCTTTATGGTCTTTGGCGACTACCTGCGGCCGGCCCTCAGGCTATCGGCCCTGATGGGGCGGCCCGTGGTCTACGTGCTCACCCACGATTCGATATACGTGGGCGAAGACGGCCCCACCCATCAGCCTGTGGAACACCTGGCGGGTTTCCGGGCCATTCCCAATGTACGGGTCCTGCGGCCCGCCGACGCCGAGGAGACCGCCGAGGCCTGGGCTATGGCCCTGGAACGGCAGGAGGGTCCCACGGTTCTGGCCCTGTCCCGGCAGAACATCAGGGTATTTCCCAAGGACGATCCCGGCTGGCGGAAGACCATGCGTAGCGGCGCTTATATCGTTAAAAGGGCCCTTTCGACGGGCCCAGCGCCGGGTGTGCCCGATGCGGTGATCATCGCCACGGGCTCCGAAGTAGGACTGGCCCTGGAAGCGGCGGCTCTGGCGGCGCAGAAGGGCCGGAGGGTCCAGGTGGTGTCCATGCCCAGCCGGGAACTCTTCGAGTCCCAGAGCGCGGCATTCCAAGCGTCCGTGGTACCGCCGGGGGTCCCTACGATCGTCTGCGAGGCCGGCGTCCGCATGGGTTGGGAACGCTGGGCCAAACCAGGGGATATCCTTTCCCTGGACCGTTTCGGCGAGAGCGGCCCTGCGGAAAAAGTTGCCGAGCACCTGGGCTTTACCGCAACAGCCCTGGCGGCCCGCATCGTCTAGGGAAGCACTGACTTATGCAACCGGGTTTGGCAAGTTAATCAGCGCGTTCCCTAGGCTTCCCGGTCGGAGCCCCCAAAGATCGAGCCCAGGGGATTGTTCACCATCAAGGTCGGCTGGTGGGTAACGTCCAGGGTGTCCCGCCAGAGCTTGCCCTCGGGGTCCACGTAGTTCCGCTTGATCACCACCCGCATGGGGATATGGACAAACTCGTTATTCACAAAGCCGATAATCACCTTGGTTTTGCCCGCCATGGCCGCATGGGCCGCAGAGTTGCCCAGCCGCTCGCAGTAGACCGAGTCCACCGCTTCGGCTTGAGCGGAGCGGATCATGTAGCTGGGATCAATGTACTTGAGGTTGATCTCGATACCCTTGGCGTCAAAGTATTCCTGGATCCGGTCCCGCAGGTAAATGCCCGCGTCAGCAATCCTGGCGTTGCCCCCGGCGTCGGTGGCCTTTACCCTGACGAGCTGCTCCTGAAGAACCCCCTCGGCGGCCACCACCACTGCGTGCTCCCGCCGGACAACCCGCTCCTCCAGGTGATGGAGGAAGCCGTTGGGGCCGTCCATCTCGAAGGGTACCTCGGGAATCAGCACGAAGTTCACCTCGTGGCTGGCCAGGGCAGTATGGGCGGCGATGAAACCCGATTCCCGGCCCATCACCTTCACCAGGCCGATGCCGTTGATCTGGGAATGGGCCTCCATGTGGGCCGTGTTCACGGCCTCCGCAGCCTTGGACACAGCGGTGTCGAAGCCAAAGGACTTGGGAATGTAGGAAAAATCATTGTCCACCGTCTTGGGGATACCGACCATGGCGATCCTGAGGTTCCGGCGGATGATCTCCTCGGCAATTTCCAGGGAGCCCCGCTGGGTGCCATCGCCGCCGATGGTAAAGAGCATGTTCAGGTTGAGCCGCTCCATAGCATCCACGATCTTGGTTACCTCCTTGCCGCCCCCCCGGGCGCTGCCCAGGAAGGAGCCGCCGGTCTTGTGGATATCGTCCACCACCTCGGGGTCCAGCTTCTTGACGGCAAACTTATCCTCGTCCTGGAGGAAACCCTGGTAGCCGAAGCGGATCCCCGAGATGCGGCGGACCCCGTAGCGGTACCAAAGGCAGCGTACCACCGAACGGATCACGTCGTTGATGCCCGGGCAGAGACCGCCGCAGCTTACGATGCCCGCGTGGACATGCTTGGGCATGAAGTAAATCTTCTGCCGGGGGCCGGCGCACTCAAAGACCTGGCTCCTGGTCAGGGCCTGCTGCTTCCCCAGGACGACCCGGGGATCCGGGATGATGAATTCATCATC
>JAITON010000153.1 GCA_031289935.1 Treponema sp. | reverse complement strand
CGTTTTTTCCAAATTAATCAACCAACCCCGCAAGCAGCAGGGTATGGTTGTTCTCGTAAGGCATTTGACCCGCAACGAATCATCGCCTGGCTAACGGTCGATGAGCCGCCTGAGGGTGGCATCGTTGTGGCGCCAGTCCGGGGAGGTCTTAACCCGCAGGTCCAGTTCCACCTTCCAGTCGAAGATTTCGTTGAGCTCCTTCTGGGCCGCCTCCCGAATGGCCTTGATCATGGCGCCGCCCTTGCCCACGATCATCCCCTTTTGGGACTCCCGCTCGGTGATGATGAAGGCCCGGACCCAAAGGTTTTTCCCGTCATTCCGCAGCTCCGCGTCGGCCACTTCGGCGTAGAGCGCGTGGGGCAGTTCCTGACGCAGACGATGGATGGCCTTTTCCCGGATAATCTCGGCAATGCGAAAGTTGAGGTCCTGGTCGGTGTAGTAATCCTCAGGATAGAAGGGCTCCCCCTCACCGGCCATCTCGAAGAGGCGGCTGAGGAGCGCTTCGGTGCCATCGTGCTTTAGGGCCGATATGTTGAAACGCCGGTCTTCGCCCAGGCCCGGCAGAACCCTTGCCAGAAAAGCCGCTCCGGCAGCCGGGCTGGCGTCGGGGAGATCGGTCTTGTTGATAGCCGCCACCAGCCGGTCCGTGAAGGGGGCCAGTTTCTCCGCGATGTTTTGCTCCTCCGCGCCGGGGGCGCGGGAGGCGTCCAGCAGATAGAGGAGGAGATCCGCTTCGGCCATGGCCCGGCTCGCCGTATCGCTCAGCTTCCGGTTGAGCTTCCGTTCCGAAAGATGCTGGCCGGGGGTATCCACGAACACGAGCTGGCCCTCCTCCCGGTTCAGGATGCCCCGGATAGCATTCCGGGTAGTCTGGGGCACGGGACTGACAATGGCTACCTTGGCCTTGCAGAGCGTGTTTACCAGGGTGGACTTGCCCGCCGAGGGCCGCCCCAGCACCGCTACAAAAGCCGCCTTCTTCATAAGAAGAGCATAGCGGTGGAGCCGTTGAGCATCAAGCCCCTCGTCCGCCCGTTTCGCTTGGAGGAGTGTCCCCCGGAGGCGGTTGGGCCGGGCCGGTAACCAGCTTGCAGACCAGCGTGTCCATCAGAATATTCTGGGGGGCCTGTCCCAAGGACCGGGTCAGGAGATCGTATTTGGCAATCAGGGCCAAGGCCCCGGAGGCGGCTTCCATGGCCGGCTGAAAACGCCGGGCCGCGTTTTCGTAATCCCGTAAGGCCTTCTTGGAAGCCAGTCCGATTTTTCGGAGCTCAAAGTCGTTATGGGCGGCCCCGGACTCAGCCAGAACCAGGTAATCTCGCAGTTTACGGTAGCACCAGACCAGCCCCGGCAGGATCCCCTGGGGGGATTCCCCGGCGGCCAGGAGGGAATGGACGGTCTCGATACTCCGGGGCATATCCCCGGCGGCAATCCGGCTAAACAGGGTAAAGGCCGATTCCTCCCGGCTGTGGGAAAGCCACTTTTCCAGATCCGCCGCTTCCACGGGCTTTTTCTTGTCCAGAAACAGGACGAGCCGGGAACATTCCCGGCGCAGGGCCCCGGTGTTGTTTTCCACCAGTTCCAGCACCGTTTCAACGGCGTCGGGACCTATGGAGTAACCTTCCCGGCGGAAGAAGCCCGCCACCCACTCGGCCTTGCGGTTTTCAAAGAGTTCCCAGAAGATCCGTTTATCCGCCCCCGAAACCGCCGTTTCCAGCCGCTTGTCAATCTTGGTCTCTTCGGAAAGGAGAATCAGGACCGTGTTCTGCTGGGGGGCCTCCATATAGGCCGCCAAAAGCTCCACCTCATCCTTTTTTTTCAGCGCTTCGGCATTTTTGATGCTAAAAAGCCGGGTATCGGCAAAAAGGGAGCCGTTTCTGAGGGCCGCAACCATGTCCGTGGCTGCCGTATCTCCGGCATAAAAGCTGGTTTCCTCCAGGTTCCCCCCCAGGGAGCGGCGAATTTCCCCAACGGCATCTTGTTTTTCCCCCAGCTCGGGTCCCAGGAAAAGATAGCAGCGGCCTTTTGTCATGGCGATCAATAGGAGCGGACCACGTGGACCAGCCGCCCCAGAACCCGGATATCCCGGCTATAGATCGGCTGATAGGCATCGTTTTCGGGCTGGAGCCGTATCCGGGTATTTTCCCGGAAATACCGCTTTAAGGTCATGGCCTCATTTACCATAGCGATAATGATTTCCCCGTTCTGGGCGGTATCCTGCTGCTCAATCACGGCGGTGTCGCCGTCTAGGATCCCTGCGTTGGTCATGGAATCGCCCTTGACCTTGACGGCGAAGTAGTTCCGGTTCTTTTTCAGCATAGAAGGATGGAGGTAGACCGTCCCGTCCCAGTTTTCCTCCGTTATGATAGGCTGCCCGGCGGCCACGTTCCCCAGAATGGGGATTTCTATGATCTCCGCCGTTTCGTCCTGGCTGGTCTTAACCACCTCCAGGGTCCGTGACAATTCCCCCCCTCTAAGGCAGCCCTTTTTTTTCAGGGCCGTTACATGGTCGTAGGCCCCCTTGACCGAAACCTTAAAATAACTCGCTACTTCCCGAATAGTGGGCGGATAGGTATGGATCTTTACGTACTTTGTAATAAAGTCCAGTACTTCCTGTTGGCGTTGGGTAAGCTCTTTCATATTCCTTCCTGTATATATTTTATTTTTTGATTATACACCTTGCTGCTTAACCTGTAAATAGTCAATCTTCCTCGAACCTGGAATCAAAAATCTGCTCTATCGCCGCCACCGCTTGCTCCCCGTCCGGGCCCACGGCAATAACCTTGAGCTTGGTCCCGTAGGCCGCCCCCAGGGTCAGGAGCCCCATGATAGACTTGGCGTTAATACGGTCATTGCCCCTTTCCAGATAAACCTCACTCTTAAATTTGATAGCCGTCTTTACAATCAGCGCTGAAGGCCGGGCGTGAATCCCTGCGCGGTTTCGTACGGTAAGTGTCTTTTCTACCATTACCAGCTCCTTAAACGACGTCTCCCTTGCCGAAATAGACGGAACGGATCGTATCGCCTTCCATCCAGTTAAGAATGTTTTGATTGAATTCTTTGGCCGCATTGTAGCCCATCCGTTTGAGCCGTCCATTCATGGCCGCAGCTTCGATGATGGTGGGGATATTCCGGCCGGGCTTAACGGGGATTTCCAGCAAGGGGACATTGACCCCCAGAATATCCATGACCATGTCCTCGGCGCCAATCCGGTCGTAATTCTTCCGGGTGTTCCATTCCTCCAGTTTCACTACCAACTGAATCTGTTTCCGGTCCCGAATAGCCTTTACGCCGTAGAGATGGGTTACATTGATAATCCCCAGGCCCCGGATTTCCATGTGGTGGCTGATTTTATTGGTCCCGGAGCCCATCAGGATATTCCCCCCCACGCAACGGATATCCACCATATCGTCCGCCACCAGCCGGTGGCCCCGTTCAATCAGTTCCAGGGCAGCCTCGCTCTTACCCACCCCGGAATCGCCCAGGATAAGAATCCCCAGGCCATAAACCTCTACCAGCACCCCGTGGACACCCTTTCGGAGAGCAAAGATATCAGAAAGGATTCGCAAAAACCGGGTAGCGAAATCCGAGGTCTCCAAACTGGTCTGAAGCACCGCGCACTGCACTCTTTCGGCCTCCGCAAAGAAGCTTTCTTCCGGTAAAAGACTGTGAGTAAAGATGCAACAGGGAATGGTGTGGCTGAACATCCATTTGGCGGTATCCGTCCTGCCCTCAGCGGCCAGTTTTTGCAGGTAGGCCGTCTCGCCACGGCCAAAGAGCTGAACCCGTTCCGGGGCAAAGGAGTCGTAGAAGCCCGCCAGAGCCAGGCCCGGACGGTTCAGTTCCGGGGTCTTGATCACCTGGGCTAGTCCCTGGCGACCCCCGATACAGCAGAGGTTCAGGGCGTTATGCCCCTTGAGGTCGATATTAATCAGGTCCAGAACCGTAAATTCCCTTTCCATTGTATAAAGTATCATACCGCATCTTTATAATTGACACAATTCCCCCCTTCTACTATAGTAACCTCATGCGTGTATTTAATTTTTCTTCGGGTCCTTCTATGCTGCCCCTCCCTGTGCTGGAACGGGCAGCTATAGAAATGACCAACGCTAACGGAACCGGGCAATCGGTCATGGAGATGAGCCACCGATCCGGGGACTTTAAGCCCATCATCGACAAGACCGAGGCCCTGCTCCGGGAGATTATGCATATCCCGGCGAACTACCGGGTACTCTTCCTCCAGGGGGGCGCTTCCCTCCAGTTCTCCATGATCCCTCTGAACCTGGCCGCTGGGGCTGAACCGGGAAAAGCAAGCCGGCGCGCCCTTTATGTGGATACCGGGGTCTGGGCCCAAAAGGCCATCGAAGAGGCCGCCAAGTACGCTGATGTTTCGGTGCAGGCCAGTTCCAAAGACAAAAACTACACCTATATCCCCGCCCCGTCTGCGGCCGCCGGGGACGAGGCCTATTACCACATCACCCTGAACAACACGATTGTGGGAACCAGGTGGCCGGAATTGCCCCCGGCAAAGCTCCTGGGGAAGGTCCCTCTGGCTGCGGACGCATCAAGCTGCATTCTCTCGGAGCCCCTGGACGTGTCCCGTTTCGGGATCCTCTACGCCGGGGCCCAGAAAAACTTAGGCCCCGCAGGAACCACGGTGGTCATCATTCGGGAGGATCTTATCGGCAAAGCTCCGGCCTGGACCCCGGTCCTGCTCCGCTACGATATCCACGCCGGGGAAGGCTCCATGTACAATACGCCCCCCTGCTACGGTATCTATATCATCGGCCTGGTCCTGGAATGGCTCAAAGCCCAGGGTGGTGTAGCGGCTATGGAGCAGAAAAACCGGGAGAAGGCGGCCCTGCTCTACGATTACCTGGAAACGTCCCGTATGTTTCGCTCTCCAGTGGAAAAACCCAGCCGGAGCCTTATGAACATCCCCTTTGTGCCCGTGGAAACTGGCCCGGACAAGCGCAAGGAAATCGAAATTCGCTTTGTCAAAGAGGCCGCCGCCTCAGGGCTCGTGAACCTGGCCGGGCACCGCCTGCTAGGGGGTATGCGGGCCAGTATCTACAACGCCATGCCCACGGAGGGCGTCCAGGCTCTGGTTGCCTTTATGGAGAGCTTTGAAAAAAGGAACTAGGCATGTTTAGAATCCAGACGATGAACAAGATTTCGCCCCAGGGCCTGGAGCTCTTTCCCCGGGACCAATACGAGGTGGCCAGCGAAATCCCTCGACCCGATGCGCTTTTAGTACGGAGCGCAGATCTCCACAGCATAGTCCTGCCCGATACGGTCAAGGCCATTGCCCGGGCCGGGGCGGGTTACAATAACATTCCCGTGGATGATTGCCGCCGCCGGGGCATCGTGGTCTTTAACACGCCGGGGGCAAACTCTAATGCGGTCAAGGAACTGGTCATCGCTGCTCTGCTTCTTTCCTCCCGGGATATTCTGGGGGGGATACGCTGGGCCGCTTCGGTGGCGGATAGGGATGTCGGGGTGCCAGACCTGGTGGAAAAAGAGAAGGCCCGTTTTGAGGGGCCCGAACTCCGGGGCAAGACCCTGGGAATCGTGGGCCTTGGGGCCATTGGTGTGATGGTGGCCAACGATGCCATCTCCTTGGGCATGGAGGTTACCGGCTACGATCCCTACATTTCCGTGGACGCTGCCTGGAACCTTTCCCGGCAGGTCCAGCGGGCCGATACCTTGGAAGGCCTCCTGGCCCGGTCGGACTATGTAAGCCTCCATATTCCCCTGGCGGATTCCACCCGGGACCTCCTGGACGCGGAAAAGTTCCATCTTATGAAGAAGGGGGTCCGGCTCATCAACCTAGCACGGGGGGGCCTTGTGAACGAGACCGAGGTCATCGCCGCCCTGGAAGCAGGCCGGCTGGGGGCCTATGTAACGGACTTCCCCTCTACGGAGCTTCTGGCGTGCAAAAAGGTGGTCTGTTTCCCCCATCTGGGGGCCTCTACCCCGGAGGCTGAGGAAAACTGCGCCGTCATGGCCGTCCGGCAGCTTATGGTTTTTCTGACGACCGGGACTATCAAAAATTCCGTAAACTTTCCCAAGTGCCGACTGGACCAGCGGGCCCCCTTCAGGCTCCTGGTGGCAAACCGGAACATCCCCAACATGGTAGGCCAGATTACCACGATTCTGGCCGGGGGCGGTATCAACATCATGGACCTGATCAACCATTACCGGGACGATTACGCCTACAATATCATCGACACCGAGCAGGCCATTCCGCCGGATATCCTGGAGCAGATTGTGGCGGTGGATGGTATTATCCGGGTACGGACCATCGGGACTTGAGGGGGTTATTGCCCTTTTTTGTGGTTTTATGTATGTTGAACCTGTTTTGTTATAGACAGAATCTTTACGTGAGGTGCAAACTATATTTTGAGAAGTGATTTTGCATATCCCTTTTTCTTTGGGGCCGTGGTTACTGTGGCACTGGGTTTTTATGTGATATTCCCCAAGCTTATGCCGGAAATTACACCGGTTCGAGTCGAGGAGCCTGAATTGGCAATGGAGGTGGAGGAGTTTTCGTTCCCCGGTCTGGAGACAGCTATCCCCGTGGTGGAGCTCTTCCCAGAGCTTCCCGAACACATGCCTTTGTCGGAATACCCGGGAAAGGAAGATTTTATCCTGAATTATTATCAGAACCCGGGAACCCAGGAGTCGGTCATCGGGTTTTTTACCAGTCTGGTCCATTCCCGGGACCTGGCAACCCTTATTCTAGCCAAGGCGGACGAGTTCAATATCAGGCCCAGCTTGGCCTTTGCCCTCTGTTGGGAGGAAAGTCATTTTAACATCCGGGCAATCAACACTTCCAACAGCAATAAAACCATAGACCGGGGGCTTTTCCAACTCAACGACGTATCCTTTCCCAATCTGACGGAGCCGGACTTTTTCAACCCCGATGTGAATGTCCACTACGGGCTCTCCCATCTGCGCTGGTGCCTGGACCGGGGAGGATCCGTGGTGGCGGGGCTCGCCATGTACAATGCTGGAACCGTCCGGGTCAGTTCCGGGGGCACCCCCAAGCGAACCCTGGATTATATCTCCCGGATACTAGAATCCCAGGAAAAGATCGAAGAGGTCTTTAACGTCCAACGGATTGAGCCCGAAGCGCCCCTGCCTCCGATCGAACTGTCCGTGGCCGAGGAACCGGAGCCCGAGGAACACGAACCCATTGCCCCCCGGCTCAGCCTGCTGAGCCCCGCATCGCGGCGCTAATCTGACTTGATTAAATGCAGGGGGCTTGCTCAGTGCGGAAGTTATTCGGAAGCCGAAGTTCCCGAACAACCCTATGAGAGGGCAGAGGTTTTTCCTGTTGAAGGGACCTCTCACTACGAATAATAGGGAAGAAGCGGCCTTCACCAAAGCAAGGAATTATTGCCGAATCCGATGGATTGAGACCGCCTTGCCGGTACCAGCGTCGATTTCTACCAGGACTCCCTGGCAGGTGAGTTCCTGGCCGGGGACCGATTTGGCGGCCTCCATGCGGTAAAGCACTTGGTTCCGCGCCCGGTTAAGGCATATGCTTGAATCCATACCCAGGATACTCTCCCGGGCGCCGGTCATACCCAGGTCGGTCATATAAGCTGTTCCGCCGGGGAGGAGCTGCTCGTCGGCGGTTTGGACGTGAGTGTGGGTACCGGCCATCAGAGCAGCCCGACCGTCCAGGTAGAGTCCCAGGGCTTCCTTTTCACGGGTCGATTCGGCGTGAAAATCCACTATGATGATAGGGAGCGGGGGCTTCTCTCCACTGATCTCTTGGTAAATCGCGTCAAAGGTTTTGAAGGGGCAGTCGATGAGGGTCATTAGTTCCCGGCCCTGGAGGTTGATCACCGCCCAGGCCGTTCCGGCCTTTTCCAGCCGGAACCAGCCCCGGCCGGGACAGACCACAGGATAGTTGGCGGGCCGCAAAATGCAGCGATCAGCGCCGATTTCCAGGACCGGCCAGAAGTCCCGCTTCTCCCAGATGTGGTTGCCAGACGTTACCACATCGGCCCCGGCGGCAAGAATCCGAGCCAGGGTATCGGCGGATAGGCCGAAGCCCCCGGCAGCGTTCTCACCATTGACCACCACGAAATCGGCCCGGTGCTCCTGAATCAAACCAGGGAGGGCGGCTTCCAGGGCCAGAAGCCCCGGATCGCCCACCACATCGCCTACCATCAGCGCCCGAACCCGGCCCATCGCTAACCAATCTTACCGGGCGTATTCGACGATCCGGGTTTCCCGAATAATCGTTACCTTGATCCGGCCCGGATAGCGGAGGTCGCTCTCGATCTTCCGGGCGATAGATTTGGCAAGCTCCCGGGACTGCTCGTCATTGACAGCCTCGTTGTTGACGATGATCCGCAGCTCCCGGCCGGCCTGGATTGCAAAAGCCTTATCAACCCCCGTAAAGCCCCCGGCGATGTTCTCCAGGTTCTCCAGCCGGTTGACGTAGTTGTCCAGGGTCTCCTTCCGGGCCCCCGGCCGGGCTGCACTGATGGCATCTGCGATCTGGACGATGACCGATTCAATGCAGGAGGGCTCAATATCATTATGATGGCTCCCAATGGCATTGAGTATCCGAGGGTCCTCGCCCATTTTGCGGGCCATGTCCATGCCGATTTCCGCATGGTTCTGGTCGCTGTCGGTCTCCGCACCCTTGCCGATGTCGTGAAGCAGGGCCGCCCGTTTGGCCAGGTCCCGGTTGGCGCCGATTTCCGCCGCAAGCATCCCCGCGATAATCGCCACTTCCTTGGAATGGTAAAGTACATTCTGCCCGTAACTAGTGCGGAAGTAGAGCCGTCCCAGGGCCCGGATCGCATCCTGGCTGATATTGTGGATACCCACATCGTAGAGGACCTTTTCGCCCTCCTCAAATATCTTCTGGGAGATGTCCCGGCTCACCTTGGTGACGATTTCCTCAATCCGGGCCGGGTGGATACGACCGTCCACAATAAGCCGTTCCATGGCCTGCTTGGCGATTTCCCGGCGCACGGGATCGAAGCAGGAGATAACCACCGCCTCCGGCGTGTCGTCAATGATGATATCCACCCCGGTGAGGGTTTCCAGGGTGCGGATGTTCCGGCCCTCCCGGCCGATGATCCGGCCCTTCATCTCGTCGTTGGGCAGAGTCACCGAAGTGATGGTTACATCACCGGCGACCTCGGTGGCCAGCCGCTGGATGGTCGAAAGGAGGATATCCCGGGCTTTTTTTTCCGCCGTAATGGAGGCCTCCTGCTCAATCTTGTTAATAACCGTCTGGGCGTCGTGCTTGGCATCGTTTTCCAGATCCTGAATGATCAGCGCCTTGGCCTCATCAACGGTTAAGCCGGAAATCCGCTCCAGTTCCGCCCGGTAACGCTCCTCTTCCTTGTTGAGCACATCGTCCCGGGCCTGGAGGGACCGTTCCTTCTCGGCCAGACCCTGCTCGGTCCGTTCAATCTGGTCGATCTTCTTATCTATCGTCTCTTCTTTCTGCACTACACGGCGTTCATACCGTTGCAGCTCTGCCCTTCGTTCCCGGGTTTCCCTTTCCTGCTGATTCCGTTCGCGGATAATCTGATCTTTTGCCTCAAGAAGGATTTCCTTCTTTTTGGCTTCAGCTTCCTTTATCGCATCCTGTTTAACCCGCTCGGCGCGCTGTTCCGACGCGGTGAGTTGGAATCTGGCCCAGAGCCATCTAATTATCCAGCCTAAGGTCAACCCGGCAAGAGGGAGGATAATATACAGTATCCAATCCCACATAGCTCTCCCCTTACCGAAATTTAATAAAAATCCATTTTATGTTACCAGGAAGTGCGGCCTTTGTCAAGTCCAACCCCCCCCTTCTTTGTCAAAAATCCTCTTCTTAGAGTAAAATTTGTGGAATTCAGAAAAACCCGGCCAACAACCGCGTCAGCCCCCTGACATAGACCGCGTCAGCCCTTTGACAAGGGCCGGTCAGCCCGGCATAATGGGTCCATGAAGCCGATTGCAGCGCTAACCAGGGACGAGGCGGCGGGGATCCGCTATGTCCTGACCGATATTGACGATACCATCACCACGGATGCCAAGTTGCTGCCCGATGCCTATGCTGCCCTCTGGACCCTCAAAGAAGCGGGGCTCCGAATAATTCCCGTGACGGGCCGGGCTGCGGGCCGTTGCGACATCATTGCCCGGGAATGGCCTGTGGATGGGATCCTGGCCGAGAGTG
>JAITON010000028.1 GCA_031289935.1 Treponema sp. | reverse complement strand
CTCCGCAGTAAAACCATCCTCGGGCACCTCCCCCAGGAGGCTGAACACATAGCCCCCAAAGGTATCGTAGTCCTCCACCGGCAGCGGCACTTCCAGGGCCCGGCCCACTTTTTCCAGCGGGGCCGATCCGTCGAACCGCCAGCGGCCGCCGGCCAGCTTCTCAATCAGGGGCCGCTCCGGGGGCCCCGAATCTTCGTCGTCCAGATCTCCAACGAGCTGTTCCAGGAGATCGTTCATGGTAACGATACCGCTCATGCCGCCGTACTCGTCCAGGACCACCGCGAAGTGGTTCCGGTTCCGCTTCATTTTGCGGAAGAGCACGTCGGTTTTGACCGACTCGGGGATAAACACCGCAGGCCGTACCGCCTGGGCCATCAGGGTCTCGCGGCGGCGGTCGGCGAGCCGGAAATAGTCTTTGGCGCTCAACACCCCGCTGATATCGTCCGGGCCGGTGTCGCAGACGGGATAGTAACTGTGCCGGCTCCCCAGGAGGGCCTCCTCCCAACCGGCCTCGCTGTCCTTCAGGCGGAGCATAATCACATCGACCCGGTGGGTCATCACCTCCGAGGCGCTACGGTTATCAAATTCGAAGACATTGTGGATGATTTCCTTCTCTCCCACATTGATGGTACCCCGCTGGCTCCCGGCGTCCACCATCATACGGATTTCCTCCTCGGTAACCGTCCGGTCCTCAGTCTCGGGATTGATGCGGAAGAGCCTCAGAAGGCCGTTCGTGGAGGCCGTCAGGAGCCAAACCACGGGGCTAAAGACCCGGGAAATGGCGAAGATGATTCCCGCCATAAAGAAAGCCAGGGGTTCCGCCTTTTTCATGGCGATCCGTTTGGGCACGAGCTCCCCCAGCACCAGGGTAAAAAACGAGAGCGCCACGGTGATGATCACCACCGACACGGGCCCTAAGACCGCTTCGGTAAAGGGGAGGCCCAGGGAACGGAGCCATACCATGAGCCGCCGGGAAAAGTTATCCGCCGCAAAAGCGCTGCCCAGAAAGCCCGCCAGGGTAATCCCCACCTGGATCGTGGCCAGGAACCGGGCCGGCTGTTTGGTCAGGGCCAGAAGCTTCTTCGCCCGTTTGTCTCCCCCGGCGGCCATCATCTCCAGCTTTGCATCGTTCACGGAGATCAGGGCCATCTCGGCGGAAGCAAAAAAGGCGTTTATGAGGATCAAAACAAGCTGTAAAATAAGCTGCGGTACCATACTTCCTATAATACCGAGGAGTTGAATCCCAGCCCCCAGGCAAAATCATTATCGGGATCATTGTCGGCCAGGTTAGAGAGCTTTAAGGCCCCCCAGATGTCCAGGGTCAGCACATTTCCAAAGAGCGAAATACCCCCATCAAAGACCAGGGCATGGGCCAGCCTGATGTTTCCCCAGAGCAGATTCCCCGGCGCTCCGGCAGTTCCTCTATCATCGTAGAGCGTTCCCCGCCAGGCCATGGTCCCGAAGATCCGGTTAACATATATGCCGATGAAGCTGTCCTGCACCTCCAGCGAAAAGAGCTGCAGCTTCGTCTCGTTCCCCGCGAGCCACTGTAGCCCGCTGGCCGTATATTCCTGATATTCCCGGGAAGCGAAAGCCTCAAAATACGGGCTCCCATTGCGGGACGAAACGCCGTTTATCTTCATACCGGCCTTGTCCCAGGCCCCGAAAAAGGCGGTCTGCATGGATCCCAGTATGCCGCTCTCAAAGGCGGCCCGGAAGATCCCCTCAAACCGGGGCATTTCGGGGAAGGAATCTCCCTGGAAAGCGTAGCTGGCATAGGCTGTGAAACTGAGACCGTTGCCGAATAGTTCCCAGCTCTGCCGCCGCAGGGTCGAAAGTCCCAGCCCCAGAGCAAAGGAAAAGACCGGTTTTTCATAGGGCCAGGTATAGGCGGAGCTTAGGTCCGGGGCCTCGCTACGGAGCATCGGGGCGTAAAGCCCCAGCCCGGTGGCGGCAGAAGAAGAAAACCAGAGCCGGTCCCCCAATTGTATACTGTAAGAACCGCTCAGGCTGAGCTTGGTACTACGAATATAGCCATCGGTATAGGTATCCTTGTCAATATCATCGGAAAAGCTCAGGATCAGGGGGAAACCCAGGGACTTACTGGTCCAATTGAGATTAAAGACCCCCATGAGATGGCGGATATCCATACCGGCATAGAGGAGAATCTGATTGGTATCCGTGGGATCCTCCATCCAGGTATATAATTCAAACCCGTCCACCGAGAAGAGCCAGCCGCTCCCGGCATCGGTCCGTATCAGGGGCAGGGGAAGCCAGCTCTGGAAGGGATTCAGGTAGCTCAGAAAATTGTAAGGCCGGCTTTCAAAGGGAACCGTACTTTCCAGGGGCGGCGATGCCGGGTCAAGGGCGGCCAGGGCCCGTTCACCGGCGCTCCAGGGCTCCAGGCTCAGGACGGCCCGGCGGCCCGAGAGGGAATCCGCCGGTTCGGGGAAACGCAACAGCGCGTCCCAGGTAGCAAAGGCCCCCCGGTAATACACCTGGTCCCCGGACAGTACCGGCACAAAGACCCCGCCGGAAAAATCCCGGTCCGAAAAAACCACGGACACGGAATGTTGCGCCCAGTCTATCATGCCCAGCTTGTAGAGACGCTCATCGTCATTATAGGCAAAAAGTATCTTGTCCCCGGAAACGCTGAGCCCCCGGATATACTCCCAGGGATCGGCCCCGGTCTCCCCTTCCCCGCCCCTGAGGGAATAGACCTCCCGGGTCTCGTAATTGTAGAGGCAGAGCGTCCGCTTGCCCCGAAAAGCGGCAATAAAGGCGATCCAGGTATCGTCCAGGGCAACGGGGCTTGTATAGCTTAATTCATTGGCGCCCCGGAGTAGCAGCTCTTCCCTCCCATCGGCCCCCCGGTAGACGAGATGGCTCAACTGGCCCTCGGAACTGCCCCCGAGCACGCCGTCCCGGAAATAGGTCCCGTAAAAGAGCCCTTCCCAGGAGCGTCCCGTGGACCGTCTTGCCAGGGTATCGTACTCGGTAACGATGGCCTGGGCCTGGTCCCCGCTCGTCCGAAAGGCCGATACCAGCAGCCGGCTCCCGTCGGATGATGCCGCCAGATGGTAGCCGTTAACCGCCACCGGGAAGAGTTCCTCCAGCCGGCCGGACCGGGTATCCAGGGAAACGATCCGGGCCGTAAGCTGGTCCAGGGCAAAAACCCTGCCGCCCCCGGCGGTAAGACCGCCAATTATGGTCCCTCTGCTCAGGCCCGCTCCCTCATAGACCGGGTCCTCCGGGTTTTCCTCAATACCCCCGATAAAGAAGGACGCCTTAAATGCATCCCAGAGCGCTACAAAGGGCCGGCCATAGACCTGTTCCACCGCCCCGTACACGCCGGACAGGGAAACCGAGCCCAGGGCCTGCCAGAGCTCTACGTACTTTTCCATGCCGAAGGTTTCCAGAAGATAGCTGTTAAAAGGGCCGCCGTAATCGTAGGGGGCGGACCCTGCCGGGGGTAAATCGTAGTATCCCACAATCTGATATTGGTCGAGGAAGGCCCCCTCATAAAAGGCCTGGATCAACTTTTGCCGGTACAGGGGATCGTTGCCCCGGCCTGCACCGTCCAGGCTTTCCACCAGAATACTGCTCCCCTCGGTCATAAACCGGGGGGCGGCTATAAGCGCCGGCGAGGCCCAGCTGCCGAATATAGAAAACAGGGTCTGGGCCAGGGGATCCCGGGCGGCCCGGGAAATGACATGGTTCAACTCGTGGATAAAAAGCCCGTAGAGCGCATTATCAAAGGTGGTAAACTGGTTAATGTCTGCGGGGGCGGCGTAGAGCACGATATGGGTATAGGGTAAGGGGTTCTGGTAGCCGTTCATCCTATCGGTGTGGGGGCTGATAGTTACGGGTATCCGCCCCGGAATCGTGATGCCGTAGATCCCCGAGACCCGCTCGTAGGCCTCATCCGCAAAACCCGCCAGAGACCGGGCCGTAGCCGCCGACTCCTCGGGATAAATGATGTCAAAGTGTCCGGTACTGATCACCAGAAGGGGCGTCAGGGCCCGAAAGACCTGGGCCTCCAGAGAAAAAGCGCTTCCCAGGAACAGGGAGACCGCCAAAAACAAGGCCGGGAAATTTCTCAATATTTTCTCCTTAAAAAAGCCATCAGGTTGTTAAGCATAACAGAGCCTCATTATTCCGTCAATGCCGGTTATCTCTTGCAAATTTCCCCTGAATCGTGTATATAACCCTTACAAATGAACAAAATCCTGCGGGAAAAAATCATGGAAGCCTTCTCCTCGGTGCTGCCCGTAACGGCCATTGTGCTGATTGCCAGCGTGGTTCTGGTGCCCATGCCCGCAGGGACCATCCTGATGTTTCTGGCCGGGGCGGCCCTGCTGGTGCTGGGCATGGGCTTCTTTACCCTGGGGGCCGACATGGCCATGATGCCCCTGGGCGAGGGTATCGGGGTTCAGCTCACCAAATCCTCCAAACTGATCCTCATCATCCTGGTGAGCCTTGTCCTGGGCGTTGTCATCACTATCGCCGAGCCGGATTTGCAGGTCCTGGCCAACCAGGTACCCGCCATCCCCGACCTGGACCTGATCCTCACCGTGGCCGCCGGGGTAGGGCTCTTTCTGGTACTGGCGATCCTGCGGACCCTCTTTAAGATCCGGCTCTCGGTACTGCTCATCGTTTGTTATCTCATTACCTTTGGGGTGGTCTTCTTTGCGCCCCCCAACTTTATCCCCGTGGCCTTTGATTCCGGGGGAGTTACCACAGGGCCGATTACCGTGCCCTTTATCCTGGCCATGGGGGTAGGCGTGGCCTCCGTCCGCAGTGATAAGGACTCCCAGAACGACAGCTTCGGCCTTGTGGCCCTTTGCAGCATAGGGCCCATCCTTGCGGTACTGCTCCTGGGCATCTTCTACAATCCCGGCAGCGCGTCTGTGGCAGGCACCACGGTCCCCGACATCGCCACGAGCCGGGATGTGGTAACGAGCTTCGTGGTCGAATTCCCCCTGTACTTTAAGGATGTAATCCTCGCCCTGGGGGCCATCTTCGCCTTCTTCCTCGTGTTCCAGCTCATTTCCCGGCGCTTTAAGCGGCGCCAGTTGGGCCGTATTTTGATCGGCTTCCTGTACACCCTCATAGGACTCGTGGTCTTTCTCACGGGGGTCAATGTGGGATTTATCCCCGTGGGACACCTCCTGGGCTCCCAGATGGCCGCCTCTCCCCTCAAGTGGGTTCTCGTGCCCCTGAGCGCGGTTATCGGCTACTTTATCGTCAATGCGGAACCTGCGGTCCATGTGCTCAACAAGCAGGTGGAGGATATCACCGCCGGGGCCATCCCCCAAAAGCTGATGCTCCAGGGCCTTTCCGTGGGTATGTCCCTGGCCCTGGGGCTCACGATGGCCAGGATATTTCTGGGTATCCCAATTCTCTATATATTGATACCCGGCTATGCCCTGGCCCTGCTGCTCTCCTTTTTCGTACCCAAGATATTCACCGGTATCGCCTTTGACTCGGGCGGCGTCTGTTCCGGCCCCATGACCTCCACCTTTCTGCTGCCCCTGGCCAAGGGGGCCTGCGAAGGCACGGGGGGCGATCTGATGACCGATGCCTTTGGGATGGTGGCCATGGTGGCCATGACCCCCCTTATCGTGATCCAGATCATCGGCCTGGTGTACGGCGGCAAGGTCAGGAAGGCCGCCGTCCGGGCCGAACCGGCCACCGCAGCGGAAATTACCAGGGCAGCGGAGATTACCGGTTTTGACGACATCAGCCTCTACGGGGAGGATTAAGGAATGGCAAAGAAACAGGAAAATGTCCTGGGAAAGCTCTTCTCCAAGGTGGCAAACCGGATTACTTCGGTTTTAACGCCGGGGCATGAACAGGACGAGGGGTCCCGGCCGCCGCTCCTCAAGCTGATTTTTTTCATCATCGACTGGCATCGCATCAAGGACGTTTCGGCGATCTTTACGACGGAAAAGGTCCGTTTTCACTTTATCAGCAAGGCCCGGGGCACCGCCAGTTCCGATATCCTGGACCTCTTAGGCATCGGCGCCAGCGAGAAGGCCGTGGTCCTCTGCCTGGAACAGGCCGTGATGGTCCCCCTCATCCTGCGGGAGGTCCGCAAGCGCCTGGGCCCCCACAGCGCCGGGGCGGGCATCGCCTTTACCGTGCCCCTTTCGGGGATCAACAGCCCCCTGTTGGGCGTCTTTAAGGAAAGCATTCACAAGAGCGAAAAACTCACCCAGTTATTGGAAGGAGAAAAAACCATGGCCAGCGATACCAAACACGAACACAAAGAAACCAGGCTGGAAATCAAGAACGACCTGATCATCTCGGTTATCAACCACGGCTTTAGCGACGAATTCATGGCCACCGCCCGAACCGCCGGCGCGGGAGGCGGCACCGTGATCAACGCCCGGGGCCTGGCCCACGAGGGCCCGGTCAAGTTTTTCGGCGTCTCGGTCCAGGAAGAGAAGGAGATTATCATCATCCTGACAAACCGGGAGAAAAAGACCGCCATCATGCAGATCCTGAGCCAGAACCACGGCCTTAACTCCAAGGCCGAGGGCATCATCTTCTCCCTGCCTGTGGACCAGGTGATGAGCCTCAACCTGCTGACGGACCTGTAGGGCGGCGCGTTTCGCGCTTGACGCATTCACTCGCGTTGTGCTATACTCAAGGAACTCTACAGGAGGTGAAGGGCATGAATGGAGCATTGGCGGTACAGGCAAATGAAATATCCAACGATTTTATTCAGCGTGTAAAAAACACCTATAAAACGCAGCGCGTGGTCGTTTTGGCGGAAAAAGAATATCAGAAAATGCAGAAAGAGAAAGCATGGCATAACGCCGAGTATTTGGCAATGCTTGACCGGTCTTTTCGGCAGCTTGAAGAAGGGAAAGTCGTCGTAAAAACCATGGAAGAACTGGATGAGATGGCGCAGCCCAGTTCAAAGGTTATTCCCCGCCGGAAGGAAGGCGCAATTACCGCTGACGATGTGATGAGCCCCTGTTTGAGTACAGCGGGATGGGAATTTGACCGGGAAGCAGCACATGAGCGGTAACCGAAGATTTGCAGGACGGCCAGGTGATAGACGGCTTGACCATACAGAATATATTCGCGGGGGAATTGCCATGATGTCCCCGATAGTCGAGTTTGTGCGCAAACTCGACCGCCATCCGGCAACGCCGGATAACGGCCCCGCTGGGGGTGCCCCCGCTGGGGGCGGCCAGAATCTCCCGATAGTCCAGTTTGCGCAATGCAATCCGGTAGGATTG
>JAITON010000003.1 GCA_031289935.1 Treponema sp. | reverse complement strand
CGTTTGCGCTTGCCACTTCAACATTCTGATCGGGGAATGCCTTTACCATAGCATCCGCAATACCGAGCATGAGCGGATTATCCAACTGCTGTAAACACACCGCAATGCGGTCCTTTTCGGCCCGAACCTGCGCCGTTTCCTTTTTTGCGCATCCGGAAACTAAAAGTACGGCCAGCGCCGCCATTACCAGTACGGATATCTTCTTTACTCTTTTCATCGTTCTCTCCTTGCTAATTAAGCTTAAAATTACTATACTACGAAAAAGATTAGACGTCCAATAAAGATTAGATATACGATGTATTCTAAAACCGAATAGAGGACAGGTATTGTATGACGGTGGACCAGATAAAATATGTTGTGAGCATTGCCGAGACCGGCAGTTTTTCCGCAACGGCGGAGCGGCTGTACATTTCCCAGCCGGCGGTAAGCAAGCACATCGCCGACCTGGAATGGGAACTCGGCGGCGCCTTATTCAACCGCGAGCATCGCCAAGTAGCGCTCTCTCCCCTGGGGGAGAAACTCTACCCCCTTATGAAGCGTATCGTTACCCAGATTGACGAGGTAATGCAGGAAGCGCGGGCTTATACAACGCACAAGGAAACCGTAAAACTTGCTTCCCTGCCCATTATGGGTCAGTATCACATTACCGAGGCATTGCAGCTCTTTGAAACTGAGCACGGTAATATCAGTGTCGAAGTAACCGAACTTGAAGAGCGGGACCTGATTGCGTCCCTGGACGCGGGGGATTGCGATGTGGCAATCATCCGGGAAGAACTGTTCCCCGCCGGCCGGTATGTTGTACAAAGGCTGGTGGAAGACCGGCTCGCGCTCTTTGTTAATGAAAAAAACCCGCTGGCAAAACAAACATCGGTTATGCCCGAAATGCTGAGGGCGGAACCCTTAATGCTCATGCCCAAATACACCTCGGTTTACCAGCTTTGTATGGGAGCGCTACGGGGGGGTAAACCGAATGTACTTTCCTGTGCGCGGATTGAAACAATTATCAGCAATGTTGAATCGGGCCGCTGTTCCGCGCTTTTGATGGCAAAAACCCAGGAGGTTTTTCGCTCCACCAGCGTCAAGCTTATCCCGCTGGAGCCTGAGTGTATCAGCAACATTGCCGTTGTGTGTACCGCCCGTAGTGAACAGAAACAGGCAGTCAGGGATTTTATAGCTTTCCTAACCCATTATTTCACTCCTGGACCAGGTTTATGAACACCCCTTGATAAGCTGACCGGGCGGCCGGATGGAGTAAAAGGGCGGCCGGATGGAACAAAAGGGCGGCCGGATGGAGTAAAAGGGCGGCCGGATGGAGTAAAAGGGCGGCCGGATGGAGTAAACTCTCGCGAGTTTAGAGTAAACTCTCGCGAGTTTGGGGCGGTAAGAACGGGTTTATCCAAACTTCCTGAACAGGCGGCCCTTCCCGGCGGTTCCGGCTGAGCCGCTTCCTCACTATTCCACGCGGAGCCGCGAGCTGTACAACCGGCCGGGACCTTGCGTAAGGGCCCGGCCTTCGCTATAGTATCATCATCATGCTGGATTATCATTTTATCATTGACCACCTTGATGAGGTGAAGCAAAACATCGCCAGCCGCTACATGAAGGCCGACGCCGATGCGGTGGCGAGGCTCTTCGGGAAGCGGGCCGGGCTCGTGACCGGCCTCCAGGGCCTACAGCAGCAGCGGAACGCCAACGCGGCGGCCATGAAGGCCAAGCTCGACCCTGACCGGCGGGCGGCCCTCGTTGAGGAGGGCCGGAAGCTCAAGGACGGCATTGCCTCCGCCGAGGCGGAGCTGGCGGGCCTGGAAAGGGAGCTGGAAACCGAGGCCCGGCGTATCCCCAACATGGCCCACCCCGATGCGCCCCGGGGCAAGGAAGACAAGGACAACCTGGAGGTCAAGCGGGTAGGGGAGCCTACTCGTTTCGACTTTGAGCCCGCCGACCATGTGCAGTTGGGCCGGGACCTGGATATTATCGACTTTGACGCGGGCGCCAAGGTGTCGGGCGCTAAGTTCTACTACCTCAAGAACGAGGGGGTCTTTCTGGAGTTGGGCCTTACCCGCTACGCCCTGGATATCCTCCAAAAGAAGGGCTTTACCCCCTTTATCACCCCCGACCTGGCCCGGGAGGAGATCCTGGAAGGGATCGGCTTTAACCCCCGGGGGGCGGAGTCCAACGTCTATACGCTGGAAGGGGAGGGGACCTGCCTGGTGGGCACGGCGGAAATCACCCTGGGGGGCTACTATGCGGATACGGTCTTGAGCAAGGATCAGCTTCCCCTGCGCCTGGCGGGGCTTTCCCACTGCTTCCGCCGGGAGGCCGGGGCTGCGGGCCAGTTCTCCAAGGGCCTCTACCGGGTGCATCAGTTCAGTAAGCTGGAGATGTTCGTCTATTGCCTGCCCGGGGATTCGGGCCGTTTCCACGAGGAACTCCGGGGTATCGAGGAGGAGATATTCTCCGGTCTCGGTATCCCTTTCCGGGTAGTGGACACCTGTACCGGCGATCTGGGGGCTCCGGCCTACCGCAAGTGGGATTTAGAGGCCTGGATGCCGGGCCGCTCCTCCGGGCCGGCCTCGGGGGCCGGTGACTGGGGGGAGGTTACTTCCACGAGCAACTGCACGGATTACCAGGCCCGGCGGCTCAACATCAAGTATAAGGATGATGATGGCAGGAACAAGTACGTCCACCTGCTCAACGGTACGGCCATCGCCCTGTCCCGGGCCATTATCGCGGTGCTGGAAAACTTCCAGCAGGCTGACGGTTCGGTAAAGATTCCCCCGGTCCTGGTCCCCTACGTGGGTTTCGACCGGATTACACGGAAGGGGGCCTCCTGAGCCATGGTGAAGCCGGCAGTCCTTGAGCGTTATCCCCTCTTCGGCGGCCTTACCGGCAGTCAGCTTGAGCAGATAATCCCCCTGATGGAAGCGGAAGGCTTTGAGGCCGGCGCTCTGATCATTTCCGAGGGGAGTCTCAACGACCGTATCCGTTTTATTCTGGAGGGCCGGATCGCGGTAATCAAACAGGGAACGGTCCTGGCGGAGATGGCCCAGGGCGACGAGTTCGGGGAGATGGAGGTCCTGGACATCATGCCCTCCGAGGCCGCGATTCGGGCGCTTTCCCCGGTTCGGGTCCTGTCCATCTCGAACAAGGCCCTGTACCGGCTCCACCACGAGGACCCTGACGCCTTTTCCATGCTGATTATGAACCTTGCCCGGGACCTTTCCCGCCGTCTTCGCCGCATGGACCAGCGGGTAGCCCGGGAGTCGCCTATCCACGAGTGGGGCTAGGAAGGCGCCGATTAACTTGACACCGGCATATATGCCGCCGTATAGTATCCAGAGGAGACATTATGATAGCAGTACGATTTTTGTCTAAGTCAGGCAATACTGAAAAACTGGCCCGGGCCATTGCGGAGGCTGCCGGGGTGCAGGCGGTATCTATCGGGGCGGCGGAGAGCGCCCTGAGCGGCGAGACCGATTTGCTCTTCCTGGGCTCGGCGGTCTACGCTTTCGGGCTCGACGAGACGGTTAAGGCCTTTATTCAGGGCCTGGACCCGGCCAAGGTAAAACGGGTGGCGGTGTTCAGTACTACGGCGGTGGTCAAGTCCGTCTATCCCCATATCAAAAAACTTCTGGACGCCAGGGGGATTCCCCTCTTGGAAAAGGAGTTCCATTGCCGGGGGGAATTCAAAATTCTGCACCAGGGCCGGCCCAATGCCGCAGACCTGGAAAGGGCCGGGGCCTTCGCCCGGGAACTTACCGGGGAATTGGCCTAGGGAAACACGAAGCCCCTGTTACTTCAAGGCAAACGGGGCCGTTGGGGACATTTTGCCGGGGATGAGACTCGAACTCACACGGCCTTACGGCCAGGGGATTTTAAGTCCCCAATGTCTACCATTCCATCACCCCGGCGGAATGGGATGAGTCTAGCATAGTACCGGCGAAGAATCAACTCCGGTCTCTCTGTTTTTTGTCTACCCTTTAGGGTATTCTGTTACCATTAACCATGATGAGGAGGAGACTATGCTGGACTTGGATGAGTTGTTTGAGGCCGCGCAGACGGCGGCGGCCGGGGCCTATGCGCCCTATTCGCGTTTTCGGGTGGGGGCGGCGCTTCTGGCCGGGGACGGAAACATATACCGGGGCTGTAATGTGGAGAACCGTTCCTACGGGCTCACCATTTGCGCGGAACGGAATGCGGCGGCCCAGGCGGTGGCGGCCGGGCAGCGGCGCTTTATGGCCCTGGCTATTGCGGCCCTCGATTCGGATGCGCCGGTGGGGCCCTGCGGGGCTTGCCGTCAGGTCTTAAGCGAGTTTATGGGCAGCGATGCACCGGTCTATTTCGGGGGCGCCGGCCCGGAACGGGTGCGGACTAGCTTGGGAGAGCTTTTACCCTGGGATTCTCTCCACGATTTAGGGAAGCGCTGATAAACTTGACGTTAACCGGCGCGTTCCCTGAATGCCCTTATTGCGGCATACATGCCGGACCCGGTTGTATAAATAAGCGCTTCCTGGGCGCCAGTCCATTGACATTTTATGCGGTCTCTTGCTATATTGTCATCAATTATGATTGATGATGATATTCTTACCCTTGAAGAAGTTTCCAAGTATCTGCGGGTATCCGACCGGACCATCTACGACTGGGCCCAGAAGGGAGAGATCCCCGCCGGGAAGATCGGCACGGTATGGCGGTTCAAAAAGACGGAAATCGAAAGCTGGGTCAATGACCGGCTTTCGATCCAGAACAGGGAGTTCCAGGCCCAGATTGTCCGGGTGGAAAACATCATTTCCCCGGACCGGATTGTCTTCCTGAACTATACCGGCAAGGAATCCGCCCTGCGGGCCCTGGCGGATAATCTTGCCCAGGCGCCCCAGATCAAGAACCGGCAGGAACTGGTCCAGGAGATTATCAAACGGGACGAGCTCATGAGCACCGCCATCGGCCAGGGCATCGCTATACCCCATGTGCGTCTGTCCTCGGTAACCGACCTGGTAGTGTCCGTGGGAATCAGCCGGGTCGATATTACGGATTTCCAGCCTTTGGACGATGAACCGGTGCGGCTCCTCTTTATGATCGCTGCGGCTTACAATCAGCATGCCTACTACCTGCAAACCCTGTCCTTTTTCAGCGTCCGTCTGAAAAACCGGGACCTCAAGACCACGCTGCTGGCCTGTCAAACGATTGATGAGGCCTACTCCCTGCTCCTGAGCTTCTAGGGGGCTTTAGAAACGAATGGCGAACCATTTTGCCGGATCGCTGACGCTGGCCCCGATCAGTCCCAGGGCGACCTTTTCGGTGGTCTCTGCCACGAGCCATTCCAAGTCCCCGTCCGGGAAGCGGGCCCCTTCGCCGGGAAGCTCCGCCAGGCCCATGGCGTGGCTGTATTCCCGGGAAACCATCATGGCGGCAGGTATATCAGCCTGCTGGAGGATGAGTGCCCAGAGCAGGGCCCGGCTGTCGCAGTCCCCCCGGCCTTCCAGGGCCGCGCTCACGGGGTTGACGAAATCACTGCCTGTGGAGTTTCGTTCGTAGCTAAAGCTCTGTACCCAGGCCAGGGCCGATGAGGCCAGGTCCCGGTTGAGCTTTCCCCGGTCCTCTTCGGCTGAGGGGAAGGAGCTGCGGGTCCAGAAACGCTCCAGGTCGAAGGCCGCTTCGGCCAGCCGGTCAAAGGCGTCCCGGTAAATGATACGGTAAAACCGGGTCCAAGCCTCCTGCCAGAGGGAAGATGCGGCGTAGCGTTCCAGGACCAGGTATTCCCGTTCTACCAGCGCCTGGGAGGCTTCGGCATCGTATTCCCGGACCCAGGTACCTACCCCGTTTCCCGCCAGGATTACCGGTATCCGTTCGCCCCGGGGCCAGCCGAATTCCATAACCGGCCCCGGTGCGTACAGGTCCGCATCCGAGGGCGCCAGGGAATTCAGGGCGGAAAGGTGGAGATCGTCAAAGCCGCCCTGGGCCGGTCCGTATGCCAGGGCGATGAGCAAAGGCGGCTTGCTGCCGGAAGCTGCACCCTCCGGCCTGTCCAGTTCCACGCAGAGAGCCCAGCCCGAATAAGATGCGCCGCTCATAACAAAGAGAAGTTCCATAAGGGCCGCCTCCCGGTCCCGGTACTTAAAGCGGCTCACTTCGCCCCGGTTGCCCAACTGACTCCCCGCGCTCCGGGCCAAGGCCTCTA
>JAITON010000192.1 GCA_031289935.1 Treponema sp. | reverse complement strand
AACGGTGCGCATACCGGCAAGCATAAACGGCATGCCGGTAACCGGCATCGGGGATAATGCGTTTCACAACAATCTACTGGTCAGCATAACGATACCCAACAGCGTTACCAGCATCGGGGAGGGGGCGTTTAGGTCGAATCAACTGACGAGCGTAACGATACCCAACAGCGTTACCGGCATCGGGGATTTGGCGTTTGCTGAGAATCAACTGACAAGCGTAACGATAGGCAGCGGCGTTACCAGTATCGGGGATCAGGCGTTTTTGGGTAATCAACTGACGAGCGTAACGATAGGCAACCGCGTTACCAGCATCGGGGATTTGGCGTTTGCTCAGAATCAACTGACGAGCGTAACGATACCCGGCAGCGTTACCAGCATCGGGGCTTATGCGTTTGCTGAGAATCAATTGATCGGCGTGACTATGCCGGCAAATGTGCGCTTGGGCGGTGAGTCTTTTGACAATGCTTTGGACGCTTTCTATGATACTGGTTACAAGCGCGCCGGGGTGTATACATGGGAGTTTATTCGAGGCGTTGGCTGGATGTGGAACTACCAGGCACAGTAGGTAGAAAGCTATGAGACTATACGGGGCAAGACCATGGGAAACTCTGGATGGCTTCTATTCGTGGCGAGGGATTACTACCCCGCCCTTTAGGGCGTTCTTAGGGTATTAAACACGAGTCCAACACCTTAAGAGAACAACATACCTCGTCCTTCAAGGCGAGGTTGTTGATTCAGGAACTTTCCCGGGCCCCTCGCCGAAGAGCCGGTCCTTCCGCCAGCCGCTTGGGTTGCCGGGGCCCACCCATTGGTTCAGGGCAAAACTCCCCTTGAGGCTGGCGGTGATAAATTGCTTCGCCAGAACCACGGCATCGTAGGCGGAAAGCCCCCGGGCAAGCCCTGCGGTAAGGGCCGCCGCAGTGGTGCAACCCGCCCCGTGGGTCCAGCCGGTCTTAACCAGCTCGGCCTCAAGGAGCTCGAAACGGGAACCATCGTAGAAGAGGTCCAGGGCCTTGGTCTGTCCCGGCAGCTTGGAGCCCCCTTTGATGAACACCTGCCGTGCGCCCTTCCCCGCGATGATCCGGGCGGCCTCTTTCATCCTTTCTATAGTAGTGATTTCCCCGGTCCCGGCCAGTTGGGCGGCCTCGAAGAGGTTGGGGGTGGCCACTTCCGCCAGGGGCAGCAGCTTTTCGGCCACTGCGGCGTTGAGCTCCGGGTTCAGAGCCTCGTTGGCTCCTTTGCAGACCATCACCGGGTCGAGCACATACTTGGCGACCCCGTACTTGCTGATGTATTTCCGGGTGAGTTCCACGGCGTAAAAGCTGCCGAGCATGCCCGATTTGGCCGCTGCCGCACCTATACCCTGGAAAATGGTCTTGAGCTGGGCCTCCAGCGCGTCCTCAGCCAGGGGATAGACCAAGTGGCCCCAGTTATGGTCCGGGTCCATGGCGGCTATCACCGTTACTGCGGCCATTCCGTAAAGCCCGTATTCCTCAAAGGTTTTTAGGTCCGCCTCCAGGCCCGCCCCGCCGGAAGCGTCGGAACCCGCAATTGTCGCAACCTTAATCATTATCTGCCCCTTATCAAAAAAGATTTCAGGATTTCGATTTATACCACAAAAGAGCTTGACAACTTAAGCCTTTCCTTTTATAGTATATAAATCCCGTGAAGATCATAGGATATAATATCGTAAGGAGTCAAGTATGCGTGCGGAAAAAATTACGGATCTGATCGGTAAAACCCCGATCGTGCGAATCAACAAACTTAACCAGAGCGAGGCCCTGGTTTATGTGAAGCTGGAATATTTTAACCCCCTTTCCAGCGTGAAGGACCGTATTGCCCTGGCCATGATTGAGGCTGGGGAGCGGGAGGGCAAGATCAAGCCGGGGACGGTGCTCATCGAGCCCACGAGCGGTAATACCGGCATCGGTCTGGCCTTTGTGTCGGCGGTCAAGGGTTACCGGATCATCCTGACCATGCCCGAGACCATGAGTATTGAGCGGCGGAAGCTCCTCAAGGCCCTGGGGGCGGAGCTGGAGCTTACCGATGGGACCAAGGGTATGAAGGGGGCCATCGCCCGGGCTGAGGAATTGGCGGCTTCGATCCCCAATTCATTTATTCCCCAGCAGTTCGACAATCCCGCCAACCCGGCGATCCACGAAAAGACCACAGGTCCGGAAATCTGGGCGGACACCGAAGGCAAAGTTGATATTCTGATTAGCGGCGTGGGCACCGGCGGTACCATCTCCGGCGCGGGGAAGTACCTCAAGGCTAAGAAGTCCTCGGTCAAGGTCATCGCGGTGGAGCCCGCCTCCTCGCCGGTCCTTTCGGGCGGCCAGGCGGGGCCCCACAAGATTCAGGGTATCGGCGCGGGATTCCAGCCCAGGGTCTACAACCCGGAGGTTGTGGACGAGATCTACCAGACCGATGAAATCAAGGCCGGGAACACCGCCCGGGCCCTGGCAAAACAGGAAGGTATTCTGGTGGGCATCTCCAGCGGCGCGGTCCTGGAAGCGGCCCTGACCGTGGCCAGGCGCCCGGATAGCAAGGGCAAGACCATTGTGGCCATTCTCCCCGATTCTGGGGAACGTTACTTCTCCACCTGGCTCTGGGAAGATTAGCCCGGCAAGTCCCCGCAGTTCTAGGGAGGCGCCGATTAACTTGACGATAACCAGCGCGCTCCCTTGCTTTCCTAGCATTGCGTTTTGTGATTGTTTCGGGTAAAATAATTGCTTGGAGGCATCACATGGCGGTAATCAAAAGTGCGTTGGAAGTTGCCCTGGAACGGACCGGTTCGGTCAAGAGCGATAAAACGGGTATCGGCCAGTACGAGGCCAAGCAGCGGGGGAAGCGTCTGGCTAACGAGTATCTGGCCGGGGGAAAGCCCCTGGAGGAGGGCCTCAAGGTCTGCCCCAGGGAGGAGCTCGCCGCGTTTAGGCAGGGCTGCTTCGATATGCTCATTGCCCAACTCGGCCTCCCGGCCCTCAAGGAGGACGCTCCCCGGATCGAGACCCTGGGCCGGGGGCTCCAGACCCTCATCGCGGATCAGCGTTTTACGGGCCTGGTAAAACAGTTTAATCAGATTATCGCCCAGTATCTTGCTGAGATAGATCAGTACGATGAGGCCATCAAGCAGCAGTACGCGCCCAAACTCAGGCAGAAGGAGGAGGAACTGGCCCGCCGCCTCGGCAGACAGGTCAAACTCGACCCCTTCCAGGACCCGGAGTTTACGGCCTTCTACAACCAGAACATAGACGCCCTCAAGGCCAACTACCAGGCTATAGTAGACCAGGTTCGGGAGCAGGCCCAGAGCCTGTTCAGAGGCTAAAACGCCAGGTTCTATAGTGATTCGATCTTCCGGGCAAATTCCCCGGTGATCTTGCGGATATCCGCAACTTCAGCTTCCGGCAGCCTGAAAGCCACTGCCCCCGGATGGCCGCCCCCGTTACTGATCCCCAAATCCCCGATTACCTGTCTGAGGTCCAGCCCACTGTAGCCGGAACTGCGCCGTAGACGGAACTGGACAAAGCCTGGCGTGGAACTGTGGTTGTAGTAGGCCACTATGCCCAGCTTACCCGATTCTTCGGCCAGGGTATCGGCGACGGTCCGGGAAATATTGACCAGAAGATCCTCCCCGTAGATTCTTTGGATATCCGCCGATTCGTTCCGGTCCAGGCTAACCGCGAGGAGGTTTTTGCCCCCCCATCTCTGTCCGCAGATCCGGTCGAAGCAGGCTCGCTCTTGCACCGAAAAGCGCTTGAGCACGTCAAAAACCGCCGATATAGAGGCCAGATTTCCGCTATTCTTGTAGGTCTTTTCGACCAGGAGCTGGTCGAACATGGTGCTGAATATCTGGTAGTAACGCCGCTCCCGATCGCTCTTGAGGTACTTACCCATGCCGGAGTCCCCTACGATCCCCGTCAGGATCGCGAGGGCAACATTCCGGGAGAAAAAGTCAATCTTCCCCAGATCGGGCCGCCGGGACATCTTGTAGCAGATATATCCGATATGCTCGCAGGTACTGGATGCCTCGGAAACCAGGGAACAGTTCCGGTCCCCCGTATACACGGCATCCCCTTCAAGGTGATGGTCCACTTCAATCTTGCGGATAGACGGGTCGGCTAGGAGGGCCCGGACTGCGGTATTGGCGGCGATCATCTCCGGCTTGGGGGTGTCCAGAATAACCAGCGTGTCGATCTCCCCTGGGACTGTTCCGTCGCCATAGACCGTAACGATACCGTTGTACCTACAGATTGCCAGAAGATAGTTGAACTGTTCCTGCACCGGTCCTGCCAAGTAGATGACCGCCTGCTTGTCCAGTTTGCGGAGGAGCAGGCCGAAGGAAGCCAGCGAGGCGATACAGTCCGTATCGGGGTTCTCGTGGCCCAGGAGGAGGAAATACTCCCGCCCTATCATTTCGTCGATGATGGCCCCGGCGATGCGTTTTTTCTCCGCAATGGTCCTAATTTCCTGTTTTTGCATCTTTTTCCTCCATTGTGATGATCATAAATCCTGCGGCTCCAAGGTTCCAGTCTTGCTGTTCCTCCCAAGCCGCCAAAAGGACATCGCCAGAGAAAGCCAGCCGGGTATAGGCAAAACCTTCGCTCAGAGCTGGCAGACTAAAGCCCACCGCACCGTCTCCCCGGTCCAGAAGCCCCCGGCCATTGGGAAAGAGGATCGCCGCCAGAGTCCCCGCCAGATTATCCCCGGAACGGTAGAAGGCCGCGATCTCCTCAAGCTCATCCCCGGCGTTATCGCCTGCACTATAGTAGCGCATGGCCGGGAAGTCCGGTGATACCAGCGCCGCCAGGAGCCCCTTTCCACCCGGAAGGGCCGCTGCGTTCAGAAGTTCCGCCAGGAGCGGCGGACAATCCTCCCTATTATTATAGGGCTCTGTGGCGTCTCTGAAAAGCCCGGCGGAGGAAAGCTCCCCCGGCGTATCCAGGCCGGGGCTCCTGAAATAGCGGATTTCGCTCCGGTCCCCGTTTCGTTGCACCGCCCGGTAGTGCCAGTACCCGTCCCGGCCCCAGCGGAGGGCCTCAATGTCCCAGCCATCGGCGCCGGACGCAGGAGCCAGGGCAGGAAGTTCCAGGGCCTCGACCCGGTAATCCAGCGTATCCATACACCAGAAGCGGCGCTCAGGCGGCTCCCCCCCGGCTTGAACAAAGAAATCATCCCCATAGATCAGGGCCGCAGGGATCTCTCCCCAGCCCAGGACCGAAGCTACGGTATATCGCTCCCAGTCCGGTGCTCGATCCCGGTAAAGGAGGAGTCCCCCGCCGCCGGGGACCAGAGCCAGGAACCCCTCCCGGTTCACCGCCAGAAAAAGCCGGTCCCCCAGAGCCGTGATACCCGCCAAGTGCCGGGCATAGGGCCAAGGGACAAAATCCGTCAGGGCCGCCTTATCCGGGGAAGTTATCTGGACCGGGCCCGTCTCCCCAAATTCGAACCAGAGGGGCCCGGAGCCGGGTCTGAGCAGGGCAAAGAGCCGCTCCGCCCCCGGCAGTTCCGGGGAACCTTCCACCGCTTCCTCCGTGGGAGACGGTACAGGCAAAACCTCCCGGCCGCAGCCCACCAGACAGATTACTGCGGAGCAGATTGCCAGGCTCATAAGCCGGGGTGGTTTAGGAATCAGCATATTTCATCAGTATAACCCAACACCACCATTGGTCAAGCCCTGGGGGCTGCCTACAGGGTTTGCTTAGAGAGTCCTTGGTAACCAAATTTGTGCGGTCTGGGTGAACTTCAACATGCCCCCGGGGGAGATGATGAGGTCAAGCTCCCCGGAGGCGGATAGTTCCACCCTATCCCCGGCGGCCCAGCCCTGGACCGGTGTAAAGGGGGAGCGTCCCGCCCAAGGGCC
>JAITON010000150.1 GCA_031289935.1 Treponema sp. | reverse complement strand
GTACAACGAGCAGTTGTTGACGGCGATCCCGGAACTGGCGAGGACGCTGGGGGCGGCGAAGGATGGGGTGATCGCGGACCTGAAGGCGTTGTAGGGCTGGGGCCCTGGGGCATCCTGTTCCAACTGAGCCGGGAGGCGATCTACGCGGAGGCGCTGAACTATGAGTCGGGGCGTGCGTGGATGGCGGCGGATGAGGAGTACGGGGCCTGGGGCTTTGGGGAGGCGTACCGGCGGGACGATGCGGCGGAGGAGCCGCAGACGGCGGGGGAGAAGCTGGCGTGGTATGAGGGGGTGTGGAACGAGGCGCAGGTGCTGGCGCGTGAAAGCCGGCAGTGGGATGAGCCGGGCCAGGGGGACCCTGATGTGGCCGTTGCTGCGGATGCGGATGCGGGGCTGCCGGACTGGGTAACGGATCCCTAATGTATTCAGGCAAAGATTCCGAAAATCAGACTATGCAGTACCATCAATTTCCAAAACAAGCGCCCCGGCTCCTCTTGGCGGCCTTTCTCTGCCTGGCCGGCGCCGCCGGAGTTGGGGGGGCGGAAACCTCTACTATTGATATCAGCATCCGCTTTTTCGACCAGCGTATCTATTACCTGGAAGAGCTCCCCATCTATGTCCAGGTAACCATCAACAATAAGGGGCCGGGGACCTTCCGCTTCAAACTGGCCGAGGAGCGGGCCTTTTCCCTGGATTTTGATGTCCGCAGCCTGACGAACCGGACCGTGGAACCGGCCCTGAGCCTGGTTCGGAAGCGCAGTTCCAGCCAACAGGTCTTTTTCCGGGAAATCACCGTGGAAACCGGCGAATCCTTCTCCTTTGTGGAGGATATCCATAGTTACGCTACGCTGACCCAGAGCGGCTCCTACATTGTCCAGGCAAAACTCTACCCTGAACTGATTCATTCCACCCAGGCCGTTCCCCTGGAATCGAACCGGCTGAGCCTCAACATCAGGCCCCCCCTGATTCCCGGCCCCGGCGGTGTGCCCCTGCAAATGGACGTGGCTACCAACGCCTTATTGGTCCGGGAGAAGCTCCCCCCCGACGAGGTGATACGTTATACCCTGGAGGCCCGCCAGAAGGAACAGTGGGAAAGATTCTTCCTCTATTTGGACCTGGAAGCCCTCATTTCCCGGGATCCGGTCCGCAGCCGCCAGTGGCTTGCCGAATCCGAGGAAGGCCGCCAGCGGATGATTGAACGCTACCGTACTGATCTCCAGAACGCCCTGGTAGATGGCGACATCGCCAGCATCCCCATGAACTTCGAAATTGAACGGACCGTCTACAACACCGGCGAGGGCACCGTATCGGTCCTGGAACGCTTCAAGACCGGGGACTATGTGGAACGGAAGCGTTACACCTACTATCTCCGCCGGAAGGACGATGTCTGGACCATCACCGACTACACGGTGGTAAACCTGGGGACCGAATGAAACTGCTGCTGATCGCCGCCGGGGACGAGATCCGGGAGGCCCTCTCCCGGATTGCCGAACCCCTGGGCCTGGCCCTGATACACTACCGCCACATCCTCAAGGCCATGGATAATCTTGATGAGCTGAGTCCCCAGGCCGTCCTTATCAGCACCCGGGACTTTCCCAGGCACTGGAAGCCCCTGGTCCAGTTCGCCAAGACCAATGTTGCTGGTCAGACCAGCTCCGTTGGTCCGACCGGTTGCGCCGTTCTCCTGCTCCGGGGGGAGGATTTCCCCCCCGAAGAGGCCCAAAAGGCCTGTTTCCTGGGGGTCTCGGGTATTGCGGCCGATTCCCTGGACCGTCCCGAAGACGCATCCCGGCTCAGGGCGCTCCTGGTGGAGGCTCTGGGGCTCAAGGGCGGCCCGGCAGCCCCGGCCCGCAGACTAGTCCCCCGGGACCGCTCCGGCCTCTGTCTGGTCCACCCGGAAAGCAAGGCCCTCGTACTGGCCAGGGTAAAGGCCGTCTCCGCCACGGGCCTTTCGTTTGAAACCACCGCCCCTAATCTTATAGAACGTATCAGCGCCGGGACAATACTCAGCGAATGTTCCCTCAGACTG
Source organism: Treponema sp. (assembly GCA_031289935.1). GTDB lineage: Bacteria > Spirochaetota > Spirochaetia > Treponematales > Breznakiellaceae > JAITON01. Next base: position 2,745 of record JAITON010000150.1, on the reverse strand, counting down.
GGGGAACGTATCCTCTCCCCTATCTGCCGCCGGGGAAGGGAGCGCAGCCTGGACTTTGTGTACCTGGAAGCCGGCGAGGAGCAGTACTTGGACGGCTGGCTCCGCGCCCATTAGAATATCCGAGGGGCGGTATCGCCGTGATTCAACCGAAGACCCGCCGCCAGTTCCGGTCTATCGCCGCTTCGAGACCGCCTTCTCCTCCCCGTAACGCAGACAGTCCTTCCAGCACCGCCCCCAGGTCGGCGTAGCGGGAGAAGGCTGCACCCCGCAGGGGCTGGTAGGGGGCATCGGTCTCGGTGAGGAGCCGGTCCGTAGGCAGGGTGGCTGCGGCGGCCATGGCGGTCCTGTGGTTGAGGATGATAGACGTGCCGAAGGAGAAATAGGCGTTGACGCCTCGCCTGAGCAGGGCTTCCCCCTCGGCCGGGGTTCCCGGATAGGCGTGGAAGACTACCGCCCGGACCTTTTTGAGGTCCCGGCTCCGGGCAAATACCTTGTGCATAGCCCGCCGGAGGTGAAGCACCAAGGGGAGGCCGTACTTTAGGGCCGTCTCCAGATGGGCCTGGAACAGCTCATCCTGGACCGCTTCGGTGTCCCGGTAGGCTTCATTGTAGAGGTCAAAGCCCGTCTCCCCCACCGCAGCTAGCCGGCCCGCCCTGGCCAGGGATTCCAGGGTATCCAGATGGCGCCTGGCGCCGTCTGGATCGACCGCAGGAAGCTGGGGGTGAACGGCGAAACAGCACACTAGGGAGGCGCTGATTAACTTGACGTTAACCGTGGCAACTTCGTTACCCACGCTCCCTTTTGCAATTTCTCGTAACTCTTTGCTTCCTAACGAGTTACTGCGAAATTGCAGGTAATACGCAAGGGCCTCGTGAAACTCGAAATCGGCGCGGTTCCAGGCGCTGGCCGCACAGGGGATTCCCAGGCGGCGCCGTTCTTCCTCGGCGCCCGGAAAGAGCCGGGCCAGATCCGCCGGGTGGGCATGGGCGTCTGAGGCCATCAGGGACCCGTCGCGGGGGCGTCCCAGTCCCCTACAAAGAGTATTTCCGGCTCAAGCTCAAGCCCCAGGGAATCCCGGACCCGGTCTTGCAGGGTTTCAACCAGGCCCCGGATATCCCCGGCGCTGGCCGTCCCGGTATTGATGATGAGGTTTCCATGCCAGGGAGCTACCTGGGCGCCCCCCAGGCTCAGCCCCCGGAGGCCCAGCTCGTCGATGATCTTTCCCGTGGGTTTTCCAAAGTCCCGGTTATTCTTAAAGGCCGATCCCGCCGAGGGATAGCGGTAGTGGCCCTTCTCCTTCCGGTCCTTACAATAGCCCGCCATGACACGCCGTAGTTCCGCCGGGTCCCGTCTTTCCAGGGCGAAGCGGGCGTTGAGGATCAGCGCCCTGGAGCCCTGGAAAGGGCTTTTTTTGTAGGCAAAGTCCAGAGGTTCCCGGGGAATCCAGTGGGGCCGCCAAGTCCCGAAACGATCAGGCTCCAGGACTTCGGTCTCCAGTAGCGGGCCGGCGATTTCCCGGTCGTAACAGCGGGCGTTCATCCAAACCGCGCCGCCTACTGTGCCGGGCATTCCCGCCAGAAATTCCAGGCCGGAAAATCCCCGGCCCCCAAGGCCCTCTGCAAGATCGTCCACCGGTGTGCCGGAACGGACCAGGACCTTATCCCCTTCTATTTCCCAGCCGGACCAGGACCGGGTATCCAGCACCATACCCCGGATGCCCCGGCCGGAAACCACGATGTTTGCCCCGCCCCCCAGGATAAAGACCGGGATACCGGCTACGGCGGCCGATCCCAGGAGGCTGGCGGCGCATTCGCTAAAGCGGTCCGGGCCGGGCTGTACCCAGATATCGGCGGGGCCGCCGGCCCGAAACGTGGTATGGGCGGCCAGGGACTCGTGGTAGCGGATTTCCCCGGAAAATCCCCGCACCTAATCCCCCGCCGGCCCCTGGGCCCTGGGGTCCGTACCGGAAACCGTACGCCTCCGCCGGCGGCGCTTACGGGTCTCTCCCTCGGGAGCGCGGCCCCGTTCAGCCGCGTGGGAACGCTTGATAGGGTGGCCATGCTCGGCAAAGACGAGCCTGACCGCCCGGTCCAGTTCCACTCGGGGGGGATTTATGGGGAGCACAAAGGAACGGGCCAGAGCAAAAGCGGCCTGGTAGTTTTCCACCGTACCGGCGTCCCATTCCACAGTCTCCTCAAGATAATCCCTGACCAGAGCCGCCAGAGCCTCCCCCGGCGACGATCCCGTGAGGCCGGCATTCCGGATATCCAAACCGGCCAGGGTCTTGAGATACCGGGCCTTGAAGCTGGGCCGCTCCCTCATCAGCCTGGAGGCCCCTGCCTGGAGGCTCCCATAGAGGCCATAGGCTTCCAGACTTTCCACGATGACCGCCGCGCAGGGGCTCCTGATAATCTTGAGCATCTCTTCGGTGAGCCGTGAAGGAGAGACCGAGGCCAGGAGGGGCGCTTCCCGCCTGATCCGTCTGCGGAGGAGCCAGGGCAGGCTGAAACCCGTGGCTGCGGCGTACTTTACCGCCCGGATCATCCGCACCGGGTCGTCGGTAAAAATCACCTTGAGGGGAATGACGGGCTTAATCAGCTTTTCCCGGATATCCTTCATGCCCTCCACATAATCCACCACCACCTGCTCCAGGGGATCGTAAAACAGGGCGTTCAAGGAGAAATCCCGGCGGAACACATCCTCCTCAATGGTGCCGAAGGTATTGCTGGTGATGCCGTCCTTAAG
>JAITON010000182.1 GCA_031289935.1 Treponema sp. | reverse complement strand
CGACATGGCGTACATGCGGGCCGTGCGGATGATTTCACCGGCCACGAGGTACTCCGGGGAGGCCTTGAACATTACCGATCCGGGGTGGATGAGAATACGGTCCGCGGTGAGGCTCCGGTACATTTCACGGGAACCGGGGCTCCCCGATCCTTCCCGGACACAGACAAACTGGATAAGCCCGGCGGTAACGCAGGAAAGGTAATCCTGCACCGGCCCCCCGGAGAGGACCGGCAGACCGGTCCCCGAGACGATCTCTTCAAGCTGGCGGGTAACGTTCTCGATCTCCGCCAGGGCCCGCTCGTCCAGGTAGTTTTTCTCGCAGAACTTTCCCTTGAGGGGGGCGTCCCGGTAGGCGGCCAGGAGGCGGAGGTAGGAGACGAAATCGCCGCCGGGATCCCTAAAACGGTGATGCGCCCGGCGGGCGTCGGTCTCTTCTCCCGGCGGCAGTACATAGGGGTTTTGTGTGGAAAGGAAGGCCGCGGCGATGATCGTCTCCCCGGTTACCTTGGGGTAACGCTGCAGGGCCTCCACGATCATACGGGAGTGCCGGGGCGCCAGGGGGAACCCGGTCATCATCTTGCCCGTGGCGGAAAGGCGGTGATCATCCTCCAGGGCGTCCAGGAGCTTGAGGGTCTCTATAGCGGCCAGGATGCCCTCCCGGCCCGGCGGGGAGATAAAGTCGAAGTCCTCGAAGGCGGTAACCCCCAGGTCGGCCATACGGAGGACTACCTCGGAAAGATCGGTGCGGAAGATCTCTTCCGTGGTGTACAGGGGACGGGCCTCGAAGTCCTTGCGGGCGTAAAGCCGGTAGCAGGTTCCCGGCCTGGTGCGGCCCGCCCGGCCCTTCCGCTGGTTTGCCGATGCCTTGGAGATACGGTCTTCCACCAGGCTGGCGGTGAAGGTCCGGGGGTTGTAGAAGTTGAGTTTCGCCAGCCCTGAGTCGATCACCGTGGTGATACCGTCGATAGTTACCGAAGTCTCGGCGATATTCGTGGCGATGACCACCTTGGTTTTGTCCCCGGGGGCCGGGTCAAAGACCCGCTCCTGCTCCTCCTTGGCCAGGCGGCCGTAGAGAGGCAGAACCTGGAGGTATTCCCCCAGGGGCCCCAGAACCAGACGGCCCATGCAGTCTTTTATCATCTTTTCTCCGGGCAGAAAGATGAGGATATCCCCTTCGCGTTTTTCGCTCACGACCCGTTCGGCGATGCCTTCAATCTTTGCCAGGAGGGCCTCGGCGGCCAGTTCCCCGGAGACCTGCTCCGGCGGGTCGTAGATAAGGGTTACCGGGTAGGTCTGGGCGTCGATCCTGACCACGGGAACTTCCCGTGCAGGAAGGCCCGGAAAGTCGCCGAAGTACTCGGCGAAGGCCTGAGCGTTAATAGTGGCCGATGAGATAATCACCTTGAACTCGGGCCGGGCTACTAAGACACGCTTGAGGAGCCCCAGAATAAAGTCGATGTTGAGGCTCCGTTCGTGGGCCTCGTCCACCACGATGCAGTTATAACGGGACAGCCAGGGGTCGAGCTTCATCTCCTGGAGGAGGATGCCGTCGGTCATGATCTTGATCCTGGTATCCCGGCCGGTCTTGTCCTCGAAACGCATCTTGTAACCGACAGTGCCGGGCATAGTCTCGCCGATCTGCCGGGCGATGAACTCGCTCACCGAAAGGGCGGCGATACGCCGGGGCTGGGTCACGCCAATGATACCATACCGGGAAAAACCAGCATCGTGGAGGATAAGGGGCATCTGAGTGGTTTTGCCGGAACCCGTAGGGCTTTCCACCACCACCACCTGGTTGGCCCCCAGAGCCTCCAGGATCAGGTCCTTGTGTTGATAGACCGGAAGATCGGTGTAATTCATGGAACCGGCTGGTATCCCGTTTGCCTGAGCAAGTTCAGATTCCTCAGCGCACCGCTGTGGGCCGGGTTAATCCGCAGTACCATGAACCAGTCGGTCCCGGCGCCTACCGTGTTCTTTTGAAGAGCGCGGGCCAGCCCCCGGTAATAGTAGGCCTCGGCATAATTGGCTCTGATCTGGATGGCTTGGGAAAAGTCCGCCTCAGCCCGGGCATAGTCCCCCCGGACGTAGCGAACTATACCCCGGTTCATATAGGCCTCGCCGCTATCGGGATTGATCCTAATGGTGTCCGTAAAGTCCCCGATAGCCCTATCGTAGTCCCCCATATCGTAGTAGAGCATACCCCGGTTAAAATAGGCATCAGCGTAATTAGGGCTGAGCCTGATGGCCTGGGAAAGATCCGCATCGGCCAGGGCATAGTCTTTCGTAGCAGCGTAGGCCAGCCCCCGGTTCAGGTAGAGAAAGGCGTACTGAGGGCTTAGGTTAATGGCCCCGGTAAACTCTTCAATGGCCCGGTCCCAGAGACCTTGGGAATAATAAAAGTTACCCCGTTCATAAAAATCGTTCATGGCGACAACCTGGACGCTGGGGCCGGACTGGGACTCAGGCCCGGTATAGGCCTCGGCATCGGTTTGGGCGGCAAGGATGCCGAGACCGGCGAACAGGAGCAGGGCGGTCAGAATAAGGCGTTTCATATCAATTCCTCCATAATAAGCATGTCTTTTAAGTATAGTCCGTCGTCAAAGGAAAAGCAACCGTTTCAGGAAAAAAAACAACGGACCTTGACAAACAGGACCTGGAGTACCCATTATAGCAACAATAGGAAATCAACATGGATAGATACGATTATCTGGGGCGGCAGACCCTGGTTCGGGACGCGATGCGGCGCCAGGGCATTGACGTTTTCCTCCTGGGCCCCTCGGCCAATTTACAGTACCTTGCCGGTTACCAGATGGCCGCCGACGAGCGGCTCCTCCTCCTGGTCCTCCCCGCCGAAGCCCCGGCCTTTGTCCTGGCCAATAAGCTTTACGAGGCCCAGGTCCGGGTCATACCGGTCGATGATGAGTCTTTGAGCGGTTTTGTGCTCTGGTCCGACGGGGAGGACCCGGTCGCGCTCCTCCAAAAGGAGATTATCCGCCGCCGGCTGCCCTTTGCCACCGTGGCCCTGGAAGCCCGGCTCCCGGCCTTCTTTGCCCTGCCCCTGGAAGCCGCCTTTCCGGAAAGCCGCTTCCAGTTGGGAACCCCCCTTACCGCCCCATTACGGCAGCGTAAGGACCCTTCCGAGCTTGCCCTGATACGCCGGGCCAGTATTGAGGCCGATAAAGCCCTGGCTGAGGTCATTGCCCAGGGGGATTTCTGGCTGGGCCGTACCGAGGCTGAATTCCGGGACGAGCTCTGCCGCCTCCTCCACCGGGCCGGTGTAGAGGCCCAGGCCATTGTAGCCGTGGGGGAGAACGCCGCCGTGCCCCACCACGTAACCGGCGATACCCCAATTCAGGCTGGGAAGGGCCTGCTGATTGATTTCTGGGGCTCTTTTCAGGGCTATTACACCGACTGTAGCCGGACCTTCCACTTCGGCAAGCCCGGCCGGGAATTCGAGGAGGTCCACCGCATCGTGCTGGAGGCCCACCTGGCCGCCGAGGCCGCCGCCCATCCCGGCAATACCTTGGGAGATGTGGATGCCGCCGCCCGCCGGGTCATAGAGCGGGCTGGTTACGGCGAATATTTTACCCACCGTACCGGCCACAGCCTTGGCATCGAAGCGCATGAGCCCCCGGCCGCCGCCCCCGGCGAAGGCAGCCCCATAGTCCCGGGCATGGTCTTTTCCATAGAACCGGGCATCTATCTCCCCGGCCGTCTCGGGGTCCGCATCGAGAATCTCGTGGCTGCCACGGACGGCCCCCCCGAGGTCCTCCACCACTATCCCCGGGAACTCATCCCCATATCTGCAATTCCCTGTTGAGCAAGCCCCGGTTCCCTAAAAAAGGCAATTTTTTTGATTCGTTGCGAAGTGTACGCCCCTTGGGCGGAACTAAAGGTATGTACCCTGAGTCAAATACCTTACGAGAACAACCATACCCCGACCGCTCTGCGGCGGGGGTGGTTGATAAATTTTTAAAAAAAGCTTGACATTGTCATAAAGATGGTATACACTTAACCCATGCTGACGGCGCGAAGATTTGAGCAAAACAGAGTAATCCCGGCCCCCGCCGCCCGGGTGGGGGGGGGGGGGGGCGCCCCCCCCCCCCCGCGGGGGGGGGTGGTGGGGGGAGGGGCTGGGACCCCGCACGGGCGGACG
>JAITON010000073.1 GCA_031289935.1 Treponema sp. | reverse complement strand
GTTTGCGTGCAATCCTACCGGATTGCATTGCGCAAACTAGACTATAGTGGCCAGTGGCCGGAATTAAGCTGCTTTGTTCAAATCTTCGTGCCGTTAGCATGGCGTAAGTGTATCCCTTCCTGATAATATTGTCAAGTCTTTTACGGGAAAAAATATCAAAACCCGAAAAAAAACGTGAAAAATCCCGGAACACCGGTTCCCCGCGTTTTTCCCCCCTACTTGACGCGCCGTACGTGCCGGGAATGATCATCGACCCCCTGGGGGACGCACCCCCTGACAAAAAGCCCCAAGGCTGATATACTGGGGATGTGCTGATTAACCTGAGCTTAACCAGCGCGGCCCCCCGGCATTGGCTCAGTTCGCGTTGCGGACATGCCGGGGCGCGGGAAAACAGGAGGCGTCGATGCAGACAATTACCGGGGCGGTGAGGCCCATCGGGCGGCCGGAAAAGATACTTCAGTTCGGAGAGGGCAACTTTCTGCGGGCCTTTGTGGACTGGCAGATTGATATCCTCAACGAGAAAACGGATTTTAACGGGAACGTGGTGGCAGTTCAGCCCCTGGAACGGGGCATGGCGGAGCTGATCAACGCCCAGGAGGGCCTCTATACCACGATTCTCCGGGGCGTTCAGGGGGGAGAGACCCTGGAGGAGCTTAGGACTATCCGCTCCCTGAGCCGCTGCATCAACTGCTACACCGGTTTTGATGACTATCTGCGCTGCGCCGAAAACCCGGAGCTCCGCTTTGTCATCTCCAACACCACCGAGGCCGGCATCGCCTACGATCCCGAAGACCGGCTCCAGGACCGGCCCCCGCGTTCCTTCCCCGGCAAGCTCACGGTCTTCCTCTACCATCGCTTTAAGCACTTTGGGGGGGACCCTGCGCGGGCCCTGGTCTTTATCCCCTGCGAGCTCATCGACAAGAACGGCGACCGGTTGCGGGAGATCATCGAACGCTATAGCTCCGAATGGGGCCTGGGGGAGGGTTTTAGCCGCTGGCTGGCCTGCTCCGGCTTCTGCAACAGTCTCGTGGACCGGATCGTACCGGGCTATCCCGGCGAGGAGGCCGGGGCCCTCGCCGCCAGGCTGGGCTACGACGACCGGCTCCTGGACGCCGCAGAACTCTTTCATCTATGGGTCATCGAAAGCCCCGTGGATTACCGCGCCGAACTCCCCCTGGACCAGGCGGGGCTCAACGTCATCTGGACCAGGGACATGAGCTTCTACCGGACCCGGAAGGTGCGGATTCTCAACGGCGCCCACACGGCTACGGTCCTGGCGGCCTTCCTCTACGGGCTTGATACGGTGGAAGCCTGCGTCCGCGACGAGCTCGTTTCCGCGTTTATGCGGAAGGCCCTGTTCGAGGAAATCATTCCCTCCATGGAGGGCAGCGCCGGGGAGCTGCGGTCCTACGCCGCCAGCGTGCTGGAGCGCTTTGCCAACCCCTATATTAAACACCTGCTCCTCTCCATCAGCCTTAATTCGGTGTCCAAGTTCAAGACCCGGGTGCTGCCCTCGATAACGGGGTATTTCAACAAAACCGGGAAGCTGCCGCCGGCTCTCTGCTTTTCCCTGGCGGCCCTGATCGCCTTTTATGAGGGCCAGGGCCCGGACAAGGCTGAATTGACGGGCAGCCGCCAGGGCGAGCCCTACCCTATCAGGGATGATGAAGCTATCCTCCGGCGCTTTGCCGCCCTCTATAAGGGCCTGGAAGCAGGGGCCGGGACCCGGGCGGAGATCGTCCACGAGGTTCTGGGCTGTAGCGAGTTTTGGGGCGAGGACCTGAGGGCCTATACGGGCCTGGAGGACATCGTGGCCGGATACCTGGAGGCTATCAGCCGGGAGGGGATCAAGGCCGTCCTGGAGCAGGTGGCGCGATGACTGCGGCAAGGGGCGCGGTGGCCGGGGCCAGCGGCGCGGTGAACGGCGCGAGCGGCGCGGTGAACGGGGCCAGCGCAGGGCGCCCTCCCCTGCTCCGCATCCACGGGGAGGATACCGTGGCCGTGGCCCTGGAGCCCCTGGAAAAGGGCGCCAGCCTGAGCCTGGATGCCTGCGTGCTCGAAATCCGGGAGGCGGTCCCGCCGGGGCACAAGGTCGCGCTGCGGGACATAGCCAGCGGGGAACGGGTAATCAAATACGGCTATCCCATCGGGGCGGCTACGGCGGACATTCCGGCGGGGGCCTGGGTCCACACTCACAACCTCAGAACCCTGCTCACGGAAACGCCCGAGTATCATTACCAGGCACTGCCGGCGGCCCTGCCGTCTGCGGCGGCTCTGCCGGCGGCTTTGCCGGGCACGATCAGCGCCTACCGGAGAAAGGACGGGCAGATCGGTATCCGTAACGAGCTCTGGATCATTCCCACGGTGGGCTGCGTCAATTCGGCCGCTGCGGCCCTGGCCCGCTGGGCCGATGCCGAGTTCGGCGGATCCGGGGGGAGTGTCGACGGGGTATACGCCTGGACCCATCCCTACGGCTGCTCCCAGATGGGGGCCGACCACGAGACCACCCGGCTGATCCTCGCGGACCTGGCGAAGCACCCCAACGCGGCCGGGGTGTTGGTTCTTTCCCTGGGCTGCGAGAACAATACCCTGGAAGGCTTCAAGGCGATTCTGGGCTCCTATGCGGCGGATACGGAACGTATGGCCTTTCTCGTCGCCCAGGACTGGGAAGACGAAATCGCCGAGGGGAAACGGCTCCTTACCGCCCTCGCGGCCCAGGCCGGGAAGGCCCGGCGGGAGGCGGCCCCCCTGTCGGAGCTCATCATCGGCATGAAGTGCGGGGGCTCCGACGGTTTTTCGGGGGTGAGCGCCAACGCGCTCCTGGGCCGTATCTGCGACCGGCTCAGCGCCCGGGGGGCCCGGACCATACTCACCGAGGTGCCGGAGATGTTCGGCGCGGAACAGATGCTCATGGACCGGGCGGAAAGCCGGGAGGTCTTCGAAAAGACCGTCGCCCTCATCGAAGACTTCAAGGAATACTACCGCTCCCAGGGCCAGAGGGTTTACGAGAATCCCTCGCCGGGAAACAAGGCCGGGGGTATCAGCACCCTGGAGGACAAGTCCTGCGGCTGTGTGCAGAAAGGGGGCCGTTCGATTGTCCGGGGGGTCTACCGCTACGGGGAGCGTATCCCGCTGTCCCAACCCGGCGGGCTGGTCCTTTTGGAGGGGCCGGGGAACGATATCGTGTCCAGCACCGCCATGACCGCCGCAGGGGCCCACCTCATGCTCTTTAGCACAGGCCGGGGTACTCCCCTGGGCGCGCCGGTCCCGACGATCAAAATCGCCAGTAATACGGATCTGGCCCGGAGAAAACCCCGCTGGATAGATTTCGACGCCGGGACCCTGCTCGGCGGGACGGGCGGAAATGCGGAGGCGGATCTGCTGCAACTGATCCTGGACGTGGTTTCGGGGGCAAAAAAGACCCGGAACGAAGAAAACGGCTGCCGTGAGATTGGGATATTCAAAAACGGCGTCACCCTGTGAACCTATTAGGAGGAATATATGGGAACGAAACAATTTATGGCGGAAAATTTTCTGCTCAAAAACGGCGCGGCGGAGGGGCTCTACGAGATTGCCCGGAAAGAGCCCGTCTACGACTATCACTGCCACCTGGACCCGGCTCAGATTGCGGAGAACAAGCGCTTTGCCAATCTAACCGAGGTCTGGCTCAACGGGGATCATTACAAGTGGCGGGTAATGCGGGCCCTGGGGGTCGACGAATACTATATCACCGGTAAAGCCGAGGATTACGACAAGTTCCTCGCCTGGGCCCGTACCGTAGAAAACTGCATCGGGAACCCCCTCTACCACTGGACCCACCTGGAACTCCAGCGCTGCTTTGGTATCCACGAACCCTTAACCGAAAAATCCGCCCCCGCCATCTGGAAGCAGGGAAACGCGAAACTGGCGGAACTTTCGGTAAAGGATATCTTTGAAAAATTCCAGGTCCACACCCTGGGCACCACCGACGACCCCCAGGATTCCCTGGAACATCATCTCTCTATCGCCGCAGGGAACGCGCCTATCGGCAGGATCGCCACCCGGGTCATCCCCTCCTACCGGCCCGATAAGGCCCTGAACATCGATCAGCGCGGTTTTGCCGCCTACATCGGGAGCCTTTCCAAAGCCGCCGGTATCCCTATCCGCTCGGTGGAGGATCTCCTGGACGCCCTAGAAGCGCGGCTGGACTTCTTTACCGCCGCAGGCTGCCGGGCTTCGGACCACGCCCTGGAGTATCCGCCCTTTGCCCTGGCTTCCGGCGACGCCATTAACCGGAGCTTCAAAGACGCCCTGGAAGGGCGGCCCGTGGACCGCCCCGCCGCCGACGCCTTTAAGACCCGGGTCCTCTCCGGCCTGGCCCGGGCCTATGCCAGGCGGGGCATGGTCATGCAGCTCCACCTGGCGGCAATCAGGAACATCAACGCCCGGACTCTCAGGACGCTGGGAGCCGATACGGGCTCCGACGCGGTCCATGACTGGGCCCTGAGCGAAAATCTTTCAAGACTCTTCAGCCATATTGAAGAGGACGGGGGCCTCCCCAAGACCATTCTCTACAGCCTCAACCCCAAGGACTATTACCCCCTGGCCACCATCATGGGGGCCTTCCAGGATAACCATAGCCGGGAAGCGGGCCGGGATGCGGTCCGGGGGAAGATGCAGCTCGGATCGGCCTGGTGGTTCTGCGACCACCGGGACGGTATGGAGGAGCAGTTGCGGGCGCTGGCCAGTTTGGGGCTCCTCCCGGTCTTTGTGGGCATGCTCACCGACTCCCGGAGCTTCCTCTCCTATCCCCGGCACGAATACTTCCGCCGGATCCTCTGCAATCTCATCGGAACCTGGGTGGAAGAGGGCGAATATCCTGATGACCGGGAAAAACTCGCGGAAATCGTGAAGCATATCTCCTTCGGCAATGCGGAACGTTACTTTGCTTAGGGAAGCGCGGCCCTTGA
>JAITON010000070.1 GCA_031289935.1 Treponema sp. | reverse complement strand
CATCTGCCTGTTCTACCGGTTCCTTTTCCGCCTGGTATATCGGGCGTCTGCAAAAGGACAATGCCCAGGATGAGCATGTCAGATTATTTTCTAACAATATTATACTGGGTAGTATCGCGGGCATCAGCGCCGGTTTTCTGGGCGCCATTATAGGCGCCCAGGATATGGCCGCAGGATACCGTATCGCGGCCGCGCTGGTTGTACTCTCGGTCCTGATGCTCATCCCCATTCCCGGCAAGCCTGAACCATCTGCCGCAGGCGAAACAAATATGGCACCATATATCCCGAACATGAAAGAAATAGTAAAGGTAACGCTGGGGTTTTTCAAGAGTAACGGCGCCGGGCAATGGGCATTAATACTTCCCATGGGTATTGGTTTTATTGCTGTTTCGGGAATAGATAATCTTTGGCAGCCCCTCTTTCTGGAAAAGCAAAATGAACATTTGGTGTGGATCCTGGGTTATGCCTGGGTATTCATCAGACTGGGAACCCTGGCCGCCGGTATCATTGCCCGAAGCTTAAGAACCCGTGTAAACACTCAAAAGTATTTTGGGCTGGCGCTTCTGGGCTCCGCCGTTTTCGTAAGCCTATCGGCATGGTTGCAGCTCTGGTGGCTTTCCGCTTTCACTTTTGCCTTACACGCTTCTGCTTGGGTTCTGTTTTCCGTATTGACCGACGGGTATCTGTATAAAGCGATTCCCGGGGAGAGCAAGGCTACAACGCTTTCCACCTTATCGTCCTTCTATAGCGTTACCGGTATTATGGGCATGCTCACGCTCTCTCTGCTTGCAGACTATAGTATTGCTCTGGCCTTTTTCGCCGCATCAGCCGTCTTTATCCTGGCGTTTTTTTCGGCCGGATTTCTTCGAAAGAAGGTTCATTAGACTGGTTCGGTAACTTATTTGTCCTTAGCCTCAGAGGCGCGGAGCTTTTCAAACTTTTTTTGTAAAAATCCGTATTTTTGAAGCTTTTTCCCCTTTTCGAACTTGCCTAAATAGGCTATACTATAGCCACAATGATGCAGTTTTACTTTTTATCGATCCTTTTGAACGCGGTTACGGGCTTTATCCTGGTAACCGACAAAGACCGGGAAGAGCCGGATACGCTTGCTTCTTTCCGGCTGGACCCCTCCAACGGGAACTTTCGCTTTGTCCTGGGGCTTCTCACGGCGGTCATGGGGCTCCTCCGGCTCCTCTCTTCCACGGACGTGCCCGTGGTGGGAGATATTATCCCTGCCCTGGCAGGGCTGGCTTCTGGATTCTCCCTGATCTTCGATTTTTACCGGAGTAAGACGACCCTGCCTTCGGAACGGGTTGAAAAGACCGGAGAGTTCTTCCAGAAGAACAAGCGCTGGCTGGGTTTTACGGCCATAGGGGCGGCGCTTCTGCACTTCCTCTTCCCCGGTCTGCTCCTCCTCTAGATCATGGCTGCGGTTTCCGTTGCGGGGATAGCTCTCCGGGAGAGGCAGGTCTTAATTGCCCGGCGGCTTCCCGGCGGCGATCTGGGGGAAAAGTGGGAGTTCCCCGGCGGCAAGGTGGAGCCCGGGGAATCCTGCGAGGAGGCCCTGGTCCGGGAATTCGGGGAGGAATTCGGTGTAAGTATCCAGGCCGGGGAGCTTCTGGCCTCATCATCCTTTATCCATAAGGGGCAGGAGCGGCTTTTGTATGCCTACCGGGTATTTCTGGGCGATGAAGCGCTGCGGTTGAGGGAACACTCCGAGTTGCGCTGGGCAAGTCTTGAGGAGCTGGGGGGGCTGGATTTCGCCGGCTCTGACCAGGGGCTGCTGGCGGAATTAAAACTGAAGCTGCAATGAGATGCCCACATTCAGAGCCTGGAACCCGGCGCCTGGAGGTGTCTTAGTTTCAACGAATGCTCCGTCATTCGGATTGGAGCTTTGAGCGCTGGAACGGCTAGAGGTTGTTCCCATGGAGCCCTGGATATACCTCCAGGCGATAAACAATGATAGACCGATTTTGTCTGCGGGAGAAAAGTTAAAGGCCCCCCGTGGTTCCAGAAAAAGGCCGCTATAAATCATATCAATATATTCGCTATCGGCGGGAAGGCCGCCTCTGAAATGGGCATGATGGATGTCCCGCGCCGTCATGTAGAGCACAGGCCCTATGCTAAAGTCAAGCCTAAAGGAAAAAAGAGTTTGCGCCAGGGGAATATATATGGAAACCTTCGGTGCAAGAATAAACCAGGTTTGTGAATAGCTGATGGAGGGCCCAAAATGATATTTTTTGGGAATTGATTCATCCCAGACCGCATAACTAGTTGAACTTGTGGCATGCTGTAGATATCCATCAACAGCGTCCCAATCAAAATACATATAAGAAAATTGAAGGCCGGCGCTTAAGGCCATGAACTGCACCAAAGGGAAGGAAAGTCCCAGCCCGGCGTCCAGGAACATGGCCCCCTGGGTAATATTGAAATGTTGGGAAAAATGAGAAAGCTGATGATTCGGAGCCATCCAGTCCCGGTCCTCCATGCGGCCTGTTTTTGTCCCCGAAAAGCCAAAATTTATGCTGAGTTCCCCAAATAAACCAATTTTTTCCAGAGGATTATCCAGCCCATAGCGAAGACTGAATCCTGCATAAAAAAGAGGTTTTATATCCCAGAGCAGCTGGCTCAAGGTATAATAATTAGTATCCTCAGGCCCTTGTATATAGACCAGTTCCTCAGCCTGCCCCCAGAGCATTCCTCCCATAGCGTCTATCGAAAGGGTATAGGGATAGTTCCCAAAAGGAAAGGCGATAACCGGCTCCGCCGCTGCCTGGGGAGAAAGACTGAAAAGAAGCGGACACAAGAGGCTGACGAAAAATCTCTTTAGGGGTATAGTATCCATACTATGAAAATCGGCTTTTTTGCGGCACAACGTCAAGGGTTTCCCCTCATTTTTTTTCTGATACTGGCGGCAAGCTCTTGTTCCGGGGAATCGGACGTTATTGAGCTGGAGCCCCCGGAAACGCCGGTCCTTTCCCGGGCCGTGATCGGTTACGGGGTAATCGATGCCTCCTATACCCCGGTCTCGGAGGAACCCCGGCAGACGGGCCCTTCCCTGGGTTACCTCAGGCGGGGAGCCGTGGTAGAGGTTCTGGAACGGCGCTCCGTCAGCGCCGGGGAGGCGGTCGAGTCCTGGGTCCTGGTGGGGGGCCAGTACCAGGGCTGGCTTTCGGAAACGGTGATCCGCGTCTATGACAGCGAAGCTCAGGCCAAGACCGCAGCGAAGAATCTTGCAAGATGAATAATATCCTCCTTTGGCTCGTCCCGCCTCTGGCCGGGGCAATTATCGGTTATGTGACCAATGCGGTGGCCATCAAGATGCTCTTCCGGCCCCTCAAGGAAGTGCGGGTCTTCGGTATCCGTCTGCCCTTTACCCCGGGGATTCTGCCCCGGCAGCGGCACAAGCTGGCGGATAATATCGGCCGCATGGTGGAGCGGGAACTTCTGACCCCGGAGATTCTCCGGGAACGGCTCTTTCGGGAGGATGTGCGGGAGAGTATCCAGAAGGCGATGGGGGACCTTTCCGGACGGATCCTGGACACGCCTCTGGGGCGGCTTCGGCCTGGGGAAGAGCCGGGGGACGATACCCTGGGAAAGCTCCTTCCGGACTTGCTTCGGAGCCTGCTCCGTTCCCCAGCCTTTGAAGGGCTCCTGGAGGAGCTTCTTCGGGCGATCATGGAGACGGGTTCCCGGCTGGGGAACTCGAGCCTGAGGGATATTCTGGGCGGCGAGGCCACGGAAAAGCTCCGGGAAGGGCTTCCGGCGCTGCTTGATGAGGTCCTGGGGACCAATCTCCCCAAACTGCCCGGCTTTTTGGGCCGTCTGCTGGACGAATCCTATTCCAAGATCGCCGCCTGGGTGGTGGAATTCCTCAACAAACCGGAAATTCACGGGGAACTTGAGACCCAGGGCCGGGTTTTCCTGCAAAACGCCATGCTTAAGCTCTCGGTCTTTCAGCGTTTCTTTGTCTCTGCGGCTCAGTACGACCGGACTCTCCACGACCGGATGCCGGAGATTATTGATGATTTGATCGGCCAGGTTCATAGCTTGCTTACGGAAAAGGAAACCCGGCAAAAGCTCATCGCCCATGTAGAGGGCTTTGTCCGGGATTTTGCGGTGGGGGACCGGGCGGCTCAATTTAAGCCCTTTATCACCGACCTGGTGATGTCCTTTACGGACCGGCCCCTGGAAGAGATCTTCAGACGGCTCCCGGCGATAAGCCCTGCAAGCCTGGCCGGAAAGATACAGGAATTCATCGCCAGGGCCGCCGGAGGCGGAGGGGAGGGCAGTCTGCGGCCCGCCCTGGAACGCTTCCTCGACCGGTACGGGGAACTCCGCTGGGGGGAAATCCTGACTCTGGATGCGGCAAGGAAGGTCCGGCTCGACGGATTTATCTGCGACAAGCTCTTGGCTCTGGTAGATGTCCAGATTGACGGGCTCCTCAAGACTATCAACGTACGGACCCTGGTGAGCGACCGGGTTGATTCTCTGGATATGATCAAGGTGGAACGGATCGTTCTGGACGTGATGGCTAATCAGCTCAAGTGGATTAATATTTTTGGGGCAATTTTGGGGGCCTTTATCGGTCTTTTTCAGGCCGGCCTATCAGTGTTTCTTCAGTAAGTGTTCTCATCCATGGCCTGGAAGGTTTCCCGAACCTGCTGGAGCCGGGCCAGTTCACGGTTCAGGGTTTTTTCGTAGTCCAGAGAGCCCGATTCAATCCGGGTCGCCTCGTCTTGCCAGTACTGAAGGTTTTTCAGGTTGATCCAACGGAATTTTTTGTCCAGGGACTTTTCCGCCCATTCCCGAGCGTCCTTCCAGTAGTAGAGGGCGGTTCGGTAGCAGGTTTCGGCGGTGTCCAGACTCTCCAGGTTCTGCTCCTTCCAGGGGGCGTTGTAAAAGTAGGCGTTCCGTTTGTTCCACTGGTTGCCCAGAGCGATATACTGCTCAATTAGCTTGAGGTAAAGGTGCATCATAAAGAGGTAGCGGTATTTTTCCCATTCCGTTTCGTTAGTGATGATAGCCATGGCGTGGAGGGGGTTGGCGAAATCGGCGGCGATAGCCTTTTCCAGCCAGTAGATGTTCTCCATGGTGTCATCGGGATACTGGCTATAGTGGACATGGTAGAGCCCGTAATACTGCTCCTTGTAGGTTACCAAGTATGCATCAAGCGGCATGGGGCTGACGAGACAGAACAATAGTATGGCGGCTATTGCCGCAGGGGAACATCTCACCTTTTTAATATCGGCAGCTTCGCCAGTTTCTTTCAGACCTATTCCGCCAGTGCCGCAGCGTCGATATGGACGATACGGGGCCAGAGTTTCGAGACAGATCTTAAGATTCCCCCTGAGCGCGGCCCGGATGAGCGAACCTACGGACCCGCCGTGGGCTCAAAGCAAGAAAACAGGGACGGCGGCAAAGCGGTTCTTGAACAAACCAAGTTGGAGGTGCCGCTCCCATCGTCGCCTTCCAGGACCATAAAATTGGGGATTATCTTCATGCCGAATTTAATGTATCATTAAGAGGGTTCGTGTGTAATCCGGCCCGATGGAAGGGTTTTCTGAAAGAACGGTCTGTTGTTAATCCTGGAATCCGTCTTCTCATTATTTTTGGCCTCGTTCTGGGGACTGCGTTCTTAGTCTGGCCCCTGCGGATTGCCTTGGACCAGCGGATGGCCGTAGCCCGGGACGAGCTCCTGGGCCGGGTGGAGACCGCCTTGGGGGTTCGTCTGGAGTACGCTTCCATGGCGCCTTCCTTTTATCTGGGCCTGGATATTCGGGATATCCGCCTCTATGCGGGAGGGCCGGAACCTCTCCTTTCCATTGGTCGCTTACGGCTGGGCTATTCCCTCGGGGGGCTCCTGTTTGGGGACTACCGGCTCGCTATCCAGAATATCAGGCTGGATGAACCGAAGATCAACGCCGATATGGCCTACCAGGAGTATTATAAGGCGGTTTTCGAGAATCTTTTCGGCGATGGCAGTGGGGACCATTACGGTTTTTTTGATCTCCTCCCGGGGTCCTGCCGTTTCAGGATACGGGGCGGGGAATTTGCCCTGCGACGGGGGAGCGATTGGGTCCGGGCCGCAGTCCTGAATCTGAACGTCCGGATTCAGGGGGGCATCGCGGCTCTACAGGGCCGGTGGAGCGCCGAATCCTCAGCTTGGGACCTTTCACCCTATTTGCCCGTACCCCTGGCCGTCTCGGGCAGCTTTACCGGGAGTTACGACATCGGTCGCCGCCGGGGAACCTTGAACGGATCAATCCCCGGGATTGCTGCTGGTAAGGCCGGGGAGGGAATACAGTTCAAGATCCCTCGTTTTTCCCTGGACTTTGACGGGGAAAACCTATCCTTTGATGCCGATCTGGCCGGGGAGGCTTCGCTGCCGGACCTGATACTTTCGGATATGGCCCAGCCCTATCTGTCCATGCCCCTGGCCGCCGAGGGTCATCTTGCCGGAAGCTACCATTTTCCGGACCGGACTCTTTTCCTAAGCGGCTCAATCCCGGCATTCGCCGCCGGTGGGCCTGGAGAAGGTTTCAGTCTGAGTATCCCCAGACTGAGTCTTGGCTTAAATTCCGATTTCCTTTCTTTTGAAGCCGATCTGGAGGGAGAAGTCAGAACCCTGCCGGATCTTGGATTTCCTCCCTATATACAGATGCCACTGACCGTTTCCGGAAGTCTGGACGGAACCTACGATATTCCGGGCCGGTCGGGGACAGTGAACGCCAAAATCCCTGTTCTATCCGCCGGGGAGACGGGCCGGGGGATAGACCTCCGGGTTTTCCGGGCGGCCCTGGGCTTTGACGAGGAAACCCTGAATTTTGACATAGAACTGGCCGGGGAAGCCCGGTCGTTGCCGGGTTTGGAGCTGCCTTCCTGGTTGCCTCTTCCCCTGGCCGCCTCGGGTCGTTTTACGGGATTCTACGATCGGGTTAAAGAGCGGGGGGCCATGGACGCTTCAATTCCCTCGATTTCCGCCGGAGATTCCCGGGGAGGATTTACCCTGCGGGTGCCTTCCCTGGCCCTTTTCTTGGAGGGCGAAACAGTGCGCCTTGAAAAAAAAGCAGACCCGCAGCCCTACGAGCTTTCCCTGGACTATGTCCCCGGTACGGGAGCCCTGGATCTCTCCTTTAGCGGCCGGGGCTTTTCACCGGAACAGATACTGACTTTCTCCGGTGCCTGGAGGGAATACAACCGGTATTTGGGCATGGATACCGCCGGAACCCTCTCCTTTGCGTCGGGGGGCCAGAGAGAAACGACCTATCAGATGGATCTTTGGGGTAATTTCTGGTCTGATTTTCCCCTGAAGAATACTACCTATGTACTCAAGGGGACGGGGAATCAGGATGCCATCCTTTTTGAGCGTCTGGAGCTTGATTTTGCCCCCAGCGGTCCCATCCAGGGAAGGGCCGCCTATACAGGGACTATAGATCTACGGAGCCTCGCGGTCCAGGGGAGCATCTCCCTGGATGGTCTGAGCCTGAGTGGACGTTCCAGCCTGAGCGGGGACTTCTCCCTGAGCGGTTCCGGGGGGGATCCTTTCCGGGAAGGGTTCAGTGCGCTGGATCTTACGGAGATGGTTGTGGGTATGCGTTTCAACTTTTGGGGGGAAGCTGTTGCAGTGGGAGACTTCTCCCTGGAGTGGGTAGATCTGGGACTTTCCTTTGCAGAGCAGGGGCTTGATATTTCCCTGGAACTCCGAAAGGCGGGTGGGGAGAGCCGTATCGCGGCGGAGGCCTCCTTAGAGTATGATCCTCAGACGCTGGAACTGAATCTTGTTTTGGAATCCCTCTCGACCCAGGATGCCCTGGATCTGGTCGGGCCTTTTGCGGCCATACCGGAGCTACCGGAACTGGCTTTTCTGACCGAAAATGATATCCAGATATCGACCACTATGTACGTTACCACCGATTTCTCCCGGTTTTCCTACGCGGTTTCCCCCTTCGAGGCTGTCTACCGGGGGGAGCAGGAGCTCAGTTTCCGGGCTTCGATTTCGGGCACCGACCGGGACCTGGATCTGATCGACAGTACCCTGGCCTGGCCTGGCGGGGAAGCGGACTTCTCGGGCAGGACCGATTTTTCGGATAGTGATGCAATTGTCTTTAGCCTGGAGGCCACCTTTCGGGATGAGCGTTATGAACTAGAGGGAACCTTGTTTGAGTTCCAGACCCTTGAGCTCCGGGGATCCGACGGAATAATCGCCCGGGTCAGCCGGGACGCGGACGGCGGCTATATCGGAGCACTGGAAGCGGCCTCGGTCCCCATTCCCCTGGAAAATCAGACCATCCGGGCCGCCTTTCAGGGTTCCTTCAGCTTTGATGCCTTGGATTCCTGGTCCCTGGAACTGGGACACTTGGAAGTGTGGGATATTGCCACCCCCATGTCTCCGGCCATGTCCATTCAGGCATCGGGGACTATCAGCCAGGAGGGGGCAAGCTTCGGGAAATTTTCCCTGGACGATGGCCGGGGAACACTCCTGGGGACGGTGCAGGTCAACTGGAATTTTCCCGGCGGGGAAGACTACGGGGCGAAAGTGTACCTAGAGGACCGGCGGAAGCGGGAGATCATCAGTCTTGAAGGAACCTGGGAGGGTGGGGCCCTGGACATAAGCCTTTCGGGCCAGGAGTTACAGCTTATCCGGCTCTGGAATGGGGCCGGCAACGCCCTGGCTACGGGGGAGGCCCGTCTGCGATGGAATTCTCAGGAAGACTATTCCCTGGATATGTCTCTGACATCCCTCCACACTGGGGATGCCGACGGTGGCTTCGACCTTGCTGTCCGGGCCCAGGTGAATCCCGACCGGATCCTTCTCCGGGATATCCGGGCCAGTTATACCGGTTTCCGGGGAGCCTTCCCCTTGGTTATCCTAGACCGGCTCCAGTCTACGGCTATAGTCTCCGAGGGGAGCATCCAGGGGCCTCTGCTCGGCCAGAACATTGATCTCGGCCTTTCCGCCCGGGTCCAATATGTCTCCCTGGATTCCTGGCTCTCCATAGGTGAGGTTCTGAATAATTTCCGGGGTTCCATCCACGTGATCCACGCTGAGCACGAGACCCTGGGAAGCGCGGAGCCCTTTGACCTGGAATTTTCCCGTAGCGCCTCCCAGATCAGTCTGAACGGGGGGCCTAACGGTATGATCCGGTTCCGCAGATCCGATGGCGGGACTTTTTTCGCGGCTCTGATCGGCCCCTCTCCCATTCGGGGGATGTTTACCGGTACCGTGGACGCTCATACGATTAACGCCGCCGTGGCGGACTTCTATCTTGATATGGCTTCTCTGGGAAAATTTATGGAGGATTGGGACGTGCAACCCACCGGCGGTTTTATCGAGGCATCCTCATTGCAAATTAGGGGTTCCCTGGGGGACCCCGAGTTCTTCGGGAACCCCAACGCCCACAATATCCGTCTGGTGGTACCCTACTTCCTTCCCGAGGAGATTGTGTCTGGTTCCTTTCCTACCGTCATGTCGGGGAATGAGCTCAGCTTCGGACCCATCCCGGTAGAAAGCGGCGGCGGCCAGGCAAGTGCCCGGGGAACCTTTGTCTTTAACCGCTGGATTCCCAGTGATTATGACATTGATATCCTAGTTCCCGAAGCTACCATGGTTCCCGTCGATTATGAGTACAATGGTATTCGGGCAGTAGGAAGGGCCTGGGGAAATCTCGGTATTGCCATAGAGGGTACCCATGTTATGGTGAACGGGGATCTCTGGGGACAAAACACGGAGGTAACCCTGGACATCCAGAAATTTAACGCATTCGGGGATGAGGATAGGAAATTTCCGGAATATCCGATAACTGTGGATCTAAAACTGCATACGGGCCGCCGGGTGGAATTCCTCTTTCCCAGCGCCGACCTGCCGATCCTCCGGGCGGTGGCCGTTCCGGAGTCGGCGCTCAGGATATACTCCGATGATATTACGGGCCGCTATTCGGTTACTGGGGATATCGGTCTCCAGAGCGGGGAAATTTTCTATTTCCAGCGAAGCTTTTATGTCCGTAGCGGTACCCTGTCCTTTAATGAGAATGAGATCCAGTTCAGCCCCCGGCTCAGTCTCCGGGCCGAAATCCATGACCGTATCGACGACGGTCCGGTTACCATCTCCCTGATCAGCGATAACGCCCCTCTCTTGACCTTTTCTCCCCGGTTTGAGTCGGATCCCCCACTTTCCCAGGTTGCTATTTTTTCTCTTTTAGGGCAGAATATGTTTGGTGCAGGGGACAGTGATCAAGTCGGGGGCATGATAGTGGCCGGGGTCGATATATGGGCTCAAATGGGCCTGTACCGTCAGTTTGAGCAGTGGCTGCGGAATGCCCTGGGGCTGGACGTATTTTCCTTTAGGACCCAGTTGCTACAGAATGTAGGGATCCAATTTCTCCAGTTGTTTAACTCCAATTGGACGGGTAACCTTTTGGATAATACAACTGTTCTAATTGGTAGATATGTCGGTTACGATCTGTATGTCTACGCCATGGCGGGACTGCGGTACGATGCGAATATTAGGGAATCAGGCGGCGGCTGGCTCACTGCGCCTCTCTTGGGTGTGTATTATGGCTTAGATATGGAAGCTGGCTTTGAGCTTGAGAGCCCTTTGGGCAATATCGGCTGGAACATCAACTTCCGGCATCCAGAAAACTTGTTTGTAGATGATATGAGATTCACCTTGTCATGGAGATTTAGTTTTTAAGGGAGTTCTAATGCGCAGAGGATGTACCATTTTATTAGCCTTCTTCCTGGTGATTCCGGCCTTTGCCCAGGAATCGGATGCGTGGCCCCAGGGAAAAGCGATCGAAGACATCGTTTTTGAAGGACTCAACCATGTGAGCGCCCAGGAATTGCGGGGGGTAGTAGAGCCCTTTATCGGCAGACCCTACACTGACAGTCTTTTTCTGGAGATTCAGGGCCGGCTCTATGCCCTAGAATACTTTGATCTGCTCTCGCCCAATCTGGAGGTCTCGGCTTCGCAGGGGGTTATTATCCGCTTTAAGGTAACTGAACGGTCTATCATTTCCAGTATTTCTTTTACGGGAAACAGTGGCCTCCGCCAGACCGAGCTCCTAGGGACCATTACCATCAAAGTTGGCGACGTGGTCTTGCCCCTTAAAATCAGCGTGGACGAAGCGGCCCTGAAGATCCTCTACCTAGAAAAGGGCTATCCCGATATCAAGGTCAGTTCGGAACTGCGGGACAACGGCAATGGAAGCATGGCGCTGATTTTCCGTATCGAAGAGGGCGACAAGATCACTGTTGCGGGCTTTGTCTTTGAAGGGAATACCGTCTTTTCGGGCCGGACCTTGACGGGGCAGCTTTCACTCAAAGCCAAGGGGCTTTTTGTTGATGGGGCCTTTCAGGAATCCAAATTAACGGCGGATATTGCCACCCTGACCCAGTATTACCATGACCGCGGCTATATTGATGCCAAGGTGACCGACGTAATCCGGAACATCAGCAAGGACAGCCAGGGGAACAACAGCCTGACCATCACCTTCAAGATTGAGGAAGGCCGGCTTTATACCTTTGGGGGGTTTAACTTTGAGGGGAACGTTGTCTTTCCCACAGATCAGTTGGACAAGCTCATTTCTTCCAAGACAGGAGAGGCCATTTCTGCGCGCAAGGTCGAAGAGGATTTCCAGCGGGTATCGGACCTCTATTACGAAAATGGCTATATATTTAACACTATCAACCGCGAGGAGATCCGGAATACCGAAACGGGGGTTATTTCCTATAAGATCGTCATCGTGGAACGGGGTCGGGCTTATATAGAGCACATCTATATCGTGGGGAATACCAAGACCGACGAGGAGGTAATCCTGCGGGAAATCCCCCTGGAGCCCGGTGATATATTCTCCAAATCCAAGATTGTCGAGGGCCTGCGGAATCTCTACAATCTACAGTACTTCTCCGGCAATATTATTCCGGAAATTTACCAGGGTAGCGCCGATAACCTTATGGATCTAGTGATTACCGTGGAGGAGATCTCTACCACGGATCTGAACTTTGGGATGAGTTTCTCCGGATCTTCCGACCCCGATGCATTCCCCATATCCCTAACTTTGGGATTCGCCGACCGGAATTTCCTGGGCAAGGGTAACTCCATAACCGCCCAGGGAAGTGCGGCCACAGACTCTCAAAGCCTGGTCCTCGGCTATACCCAGAACTGGCTTTTTGGGGTTCCCCTCTCCATGGGGGTGAATTTTGCGGTCCAGCATAAGAAGCAGGTGGCCTTTATGGGAAACCTCCTATTCGAGGGCAACGAGGACGACGCCTTCCCTAACGGTTTCAATTCTTATAGCGAATACCGGAGCGCTAACAAGACACCCGCCAGCGAGTACCTTATGCCCTATGATCAAGTGACACTGAGCCTAGGGGTGTCCATGGGTTATCGCTGGCTTACTCCCGTCGGGAATCTGGGCCTGGGGAGCGGCATATCCTCGGCATGGGATATGAAGAGCTACGATGCAGATCTGTACCGGCCCTTTGATCCCTTGCTCCGGCTCGGGAACAAGGAATTTACCCCGGCCCTGTCTTTCTATGCGATGGTCTATCTGGATCAGCGGGACATTTACTACGATCCCAGTAACGGGTATTACGTCTCCCAGCGGCTCGGCTTCCACGGGATACTGCCGGAGCCCATGGAACGGGAGCATTACCTGAGGAGCGATACCAAGGCGGAATACTTCCTTACCTTTCTGGATATCCCCATTACGGAGACTTACGACCTCAAGTTCATACTGGGGATTCACACGGGACTCTCCTTTATATTCCCCCAGCCCTGGGGACCCCAGACCAACTTTATTGAGCAGGCGAACCAACTGGCCATAGACGGTGTCTTTAACGCCCGGGGCTGGACGGGCCGGCAGCTCTTCACGGGGAACGCCCTCTGGGAGAATTGGCTGGAAATCCGTATCCCCGTGGTACCGGGGCTCCTGGCCGTGGATATATTCTTTGACGCTGCGGCGCTTAAGCCCACTCCTACGGCCTTCTTTAGCGAGTTCCATATCCAGGATATGTATTTCAGCTTGGGTTTCGGTATTCGGCTTGCCATCCCACAATTGCCTCTGCGATTAATGCTGGGTAGGCGGTTCTACGTGGATGAGTCCGGAAAGGTGAAATGGCCCGAAGGTAATGCCTTTGACGGAGCCTTGGACTTTATTTTCTCCGTGGCCATACCTACCCAATAAAGGAGCAGGATCGTGAAACGAAGTGGTATAGTGCTGATTATTCTATTGTTCGCTGGTTCTTTGGCTCTCCAAGCTCAGCAGATCACCCGGTTCGCGGTGGTGGACTTGGTCAAGGTCTACGAGGCCTTTTTTCGGGACTCCCGGGCGGTACGGGAATTAAACGAACGGAGGAACCTGGTTCAGGCTGAGGTGGACCGGATGCTCGCAGAGATTCAGCAGCTGGACCGGGAGCGGGTGGCCGCCCTGGGCCGGGGCGACCGGGAAACTGCCCTGAGGCTGGAGTCTGAAATCTACCAGAAGACCGAATACGTCAAGGAATATTACCGGGTCAAAACCCTGGAATTGGAAGCAGAGCGACAGAGACTTGCCCAGTCGAACGATTTTTTGGAGCAGGTAAACACGGAAATCAGATATATCGCCGAAAGCGAGGGTTACAGCATGGTCCTGAGCCTGACCGAGAGTAACTTTATACTCTGGTACAGTCCTTCGGTGGACATCACCGATAAGGTGATCAACAGTTTATTGTCCAAGGTACGGTAATGGAATCCAGCCCCATGCTGGACCAATACCGGCGGATTAAACGGGAACATCAGGGAGACATTCTCTTTTTTCGCCTGGGTGATTTTTATGAGATGTTCGCCGAGGATGCTTTGGAAGTATCCGCCCTGCTTAACTTGACCCTGACAAGCCGTAACGGGCAGCCTATGTGCGGGATACCCTATCATGCGGCCCGTTCTTATATTGCCCGGCTATTAAAGCACGGCAAGAAAATTGCCATCTGCGAGCAGCTCTCGGAATCCACTAAGGGTAAAGGCGTCATGGACCGGCGGGTGGTGGAGATCGTCACTCCGGGCACCACAGTGGACGAGGATTACCTGGATAAGGGCAGTTCCAACCACCTGGCTGCTCTGGCTGCGACGAGCCGGGCCGTATCCTTTGCCTACATCGATCTTTCCACCGGAGATTTTTGCGCCACAGCCTTCCCCCTTGAAGGTGCGGCGGAACGGCTCAGGCTGGAACTGGAACGGCTCCAGATTCGGGAGATGGTGGTCCAGGAATCGCTTGTGGAGGAGCGGCGGGAGCTTGCGGCGGCGGTGGCCGAGCGTTCTGCCGTGGTGGTGAACCGCTGGGCGGACTGGCTCTTTGACCAGGCCCGGAGCCTGGAACGGCTTGAAAAGCAGTTCGGCCAGGGATCGCTCCGGGGTTTTGGCCTGGAGGAATCTTCCGTAGAAGCGCTGGCTGCCGGAGCCCTGCTGGATTACCTGGACGATACGGCTCAGAGCCTCCTCTCGCACGTGCGGCGTATCCTCCTTTACGGGGATACCGAGTACGTAGGCATCGACGAGTCCAGCCAGCGGAACCTGGAACTGGTCCGGAACCTCAGAGACGGGGATATCAAATTTTCCCTCCTTGAGGTGATGGACGAAACCCGGACCGCCATGGGGAGGCGGCTCCTCAAGCGGCGGCTGCTCCATCCTCTGCGGGACGTCGCCCTGATTAACCGGCGGCTTGACGGGGTGGAGAAGCTCTTCCGGGACCAGTCCCGTTTGAGCCGTTTCCGGGAACTCCTGGGCAAGACCCCGGACCTGGAACGGCTCTGTTCCCGGCTCGGTATGGACAAGGCCCACGGTAAGGATATGCTCGCCGTACAGAATGCCCTGGTTGTATTTGAGACTCTGGAGCAGCTTATCCTGGAGGCGGGCCTGATCTTTGAGGATGAAGGCCAGAACATCTTCTCGCAGGAGACCGGCGGCTATACTCGGCTCATGTCCCTGAAGGAAGTCCTGGAACGGAGCATCGCCGAGGACCCGTCCATTCTCCTTACGGAGGGGAACCTGATCCGCTCCGGCTATAGTGGGGAACTCGACGGGCTCCGGAAGCTCAAGGACAATGGGCGGCAGCTTTTGGAGGGCTATCTGGAGGAGGAGCGGGAGGCCACGGGGATTCCCAGCCTCAAGATACGCTACAACCGGCTCATCGGCTACTTTTTTGAAGTTACCAAGGTCCATTTGTCCAAGGTCCCGGCCCGGTTTATCCGCCGCCAGGGCATCGTTGCCGGGGAGCGTTTTACCACGGACCGGCTCGCGGCCCTGGAATCAGACATCAACGGGGCATCCGGTAAGATCGTGGACCTGGAAAAGCGGCTTTTCCTGGAAATCCGGGACCAGGCCAAGGCCCTGATCCCCGAGCTTGCCGCCGCAGCCCGGCGTATTGCGGAACTCGACTGCGCCCAGTCCCTGGCACGGGCCGCCACGGTCCGGGGCTGGGTACGGCCCCGGGTGGACGACCGGAATCGCAGCCGGATCATCGAGGGCCGGCACCCGGTAGTGGAGGCCAACCTGCCCCGGGGGGAGTTTATCCCCAACGATCTGGCTCTGGGAGGGGAGGGGGACGCGGCCTTCTTCGCCCTGATCACCGGTCCCAACATGGCCGGTAAGTCTACCTATCTGCGTCAGGCGGCATTGATCACCCTGATGGCCCAGATGGGGAGCTTCGTTCCCGCCCGGGAGGCCGAGATCGGCCTGGTAGACCGGATCTACTGCCGGGTGGGAGCTTCGGACAATCTGGCCAGGGGGG
The DNA here is from genome assembly GCA_031289935.1 of Treponema sp. Classification (GTDB taxonomy): domain Bacteria; phylum Spirochaetota; class Spirochaetia; order Treponematales; family Breznakiellaceae; genus JAITON01. Next base: position 4,285 of record JAITON010000070.1, on the reverse strand, counting down.
AATCGACCTTTCTTACCGAGATGAATGAGACGGCCTACATCCTCCATACCGCCACAGAAAAGAGCCTGGTGATCATGGACGAGGTGGGCCGGGGCACGGGCACTAATGACGGCCTATCCATCGCCTGGGCGGTCTCGGAGGAGCTGTTGGCGCATATCCGCTGCCGGACCCTCTTTGCCACCCACTACCACGAGCTGGCCATGATTGCCCATCCCCGCCTGGCGAACCGTTCTATGGAGGTTCTGGAGGAGCGGGGGGAGATTATCTTCCTGCGGAAGCTCAAGGAAGGGGCCTCGGCGGAATCCTACGGCCTCCACGTGGCCCAGATGGCAGGGCTCCCGGAACCGGTCCTGGCCAGGGCCCGGGAGATCATGGAGAAGCTCCGGGAGAACGAGCGGGCGCTGAACCCGCAGCTCCAGGCGGAGGCTCGCGGCAACCCGGACCCTCAGGCTGCGGCCTTTCCCGGTGAGCGCAGCCGGCGCATTATGGAGGACCTGGCTACGGTCAATCCCGAGCGTATGACCCCCCTGGAGGCCCTGAACCGTATCAACCTTTGGCGGGCCCTGCTCAAGGAAGCCGCCGGTAGCAGCCCGAAGAAAAAGACCCCGGAGCACCCCTCGGAGCGCTCCCTGTTTGATTTGTAGCGAGGCTTTAACGCTCCTATCTTATAAGAACAACAGCCGCCAGATTGTTGCTTCATAGCCGGGTAAAGCGTCCGGCATATCATTTCCATATAGAGGTATGCATACAGCGATCATGAGAATGCCCGCCCTGGTAAGGGAGCTTATCTTCCCCCAGGGCTGCGGGATCTGCGGCGTCCCGGTCAGCCGGCCGGAAGACGCCTGGTACGGCCTCTGCCCGGACTGCCGGGAGAGCCTGGAAATCTCCACGGAGCCGCGCTGCCCCAGTTGCGGCCGGCCCCTTATCTCGGAAACCGGACGCTGCCTGGCCTGCCGGGAAGGGGAGGCCCGCCATTTTGACGGGGCCTTTGTGCTCTACCCCTACACGGGAAAGTACCGGCAGCTCCTGGGGGCCTATAAGTTCCGGCGGCTCCGGTCCCTGGGGAACTTCCTGGCGGAAAAGCTGCTGGAGGCGCTTCCCCTGCTCTCCTTCCCCACGCGCCATCCGGTGCAGCCCGCAGGTGCGCTCTCAGGCGAGTCTTCCGGCGCATGGGCTTGGGTTCCCGTACCGCCCCGTCCGGGGAAGCTGCGGCATACAGGCTGGGATCAGGTTGAGTCCCTGGCCCGGCGGCTGGAAACGCTCCGGCCCCGCGCTCAAGCTGATTCCGGAAGTCCCCTTTACCCCGGCCTGTACCGCTGCCTTAAACGGCTGCCCTCGGGAAGCCAGAAGCAACTGAACCGCCAGGAGCGTCAACGGAACCTGCGGGGCCGTATCCGCTGCGTCCGCAAGCCCCCGGCCCGGGTCCTGCTCCTGGACGATGTATTTACCACCGGCGCTACCCTGGACGCCTGCGCCGAGGCCCTCAAAGAAGCCGGCGCGGAGCAGGTCTACGGGATATGCCTCTTTTATGATTGAGGGAACCCTCTTAACCCGTCACCGGGCGCCATCAGGCAAAGCCTTCCGGTGCAGCGCTCTCCCGTCAACTGCGCCGGCCTAGCGGCGTGTAAAGACTCTTTACATTAGGGTGTAAAAGCCCTTTACATTAAGGCGTAAAGCTCTTTACCCCTATGGCGGTAGACCCTTTACCCCTATAGCGGTAAGCCCTTTACCACTATGACGGTAAAGCCTTTACCCTTATGGTGGTAAGCCCTTTACCCTTATGGTGGTAAGCGCCAGCATAGCTGGCGGTGCAGTTTGCGGTTGCAAACTACATAGGCCGTGCCCCTTATGGCGGCAGGCTCCTGCGTAGCTGATCGTGCCCTTGGAGCTGGTAAAAGGAGGCGGAGACAAGGATCATCTTAGGTATAGGGGACTGGATTGTACCCTTGGGGGCGAAGCCTGGGCGCGGCGCGTTCTCCGCCGCTTCCTCACTTAAGCGGCGGCAGGGTACTTACGTGGACGGGGTTGCGCTCAGGATAGCCGCACTGGTCCTGCCGGGCCTCGCCCAGGGCCGTGGCGATCAGCTCCCCCAGTTCCAGCTTTTCGTAGAGCTCCCCGGCCTCCGCCGCATTTCCCCGGAGGATGGGATGGGGGGGGCTAAAGAGGGCGCAGCAGTCCTGAAAGGGCAGGATCGAGGTCTCGTAGCTGCCGATGGATTCCGCCATCCGGGTGATGCCCTCCTTGTCCAGGCCGATGAGGGGCCGCATCACCGGGAGGCTTACCCGGCTCTGGGTGCAGGTGATGTTTTCGATGGTCTGGCTCGCCACCTGCGAAAGGCTCTCCCCGGTGATCAGGCACTGGAGGCGCCTCTGCCGGGCCAGGGTTTCGGCGGCTGCCATCATGGCCATGCGCAGGAGCACCGTGGTCCATTCCAGGGGGGCCCGCTCCTTGATCCGCATCTGTACTGCCGTAAAGCCGATGGTGTAGAGCCGCATGCCCAGGCAGTAACGGCCTATGATCTCCGCCAGGCGGAGGACCTTCTGCCGGGCCTCGTCGGAGGTATAGGGGTAGGCGTGGAAGTAGACCCCGTCGATGGCCATACCCCGGCAAATCATGAGCTGCCCTGCCACGGGGGAATCAATGCCCCCCGAAAGGAGCAGAAGGCCCCGTCCGGCGGTCCCTGCGGGCAGGCCCCGCAGACCCTTGTGTTCCAGCCCGTAGACATAGGCCCTTTCACGAATCTCCACTTCGATGACCAGCTCCGGCTTCTTCAGCTGGACCTTGAGATTGGGATAGGCTGCCAGGACCCGCTCCCCGCCAAGGCTCCGTATGCCGTAAGAGTCCAGGGGAAAGCTTTTATCGGTGCGCCGGGCTTCCAGCTTGAAGGTCCCGGCCCCGGCCCCGGCGTGCTCATGGGTGCATTCCCCGGCGCAGTCCACGCAGGCCTCCATCACCGCCTCTACGGTCTTGTCGCAGACCCGGGTGCGGGCCCAGCCGGATATCCCCGTGAGATGCGCCAGGGCGTCTTCTACCAGGGGGGCCGCTTCGGCAGGGCACTTGACCAGGAGGCGTCCGTTGGTGCGGTTGATCACGGCGCCGCTCCCTGCCAGCAGGGCCTTGAGGTTGTGCCTGAGGGCCCGCTCAAAGCTCCGGCGGTTGCCGCCCTTGAGGGCAAGCTCTCCGGGCTTGAGGATATAGATGCGCTCCTTGAGCGGGAAGGCGTCTGGGGCTAGAGCTTCCATAGCATATCCTTGACGGCCCCGGTGAGCGCTTCCAGGTCTTCCCGGCTCGTGGACCAGCCCTGGGAGATACGGATACCTTCGAAGGCGGTCGTGTCGTCGATCCCCATGGCGGCCAGCACGGGGCGGCGCTTTTCCCCGGAGGAGCAGGCCGAGCCCGTGGACACGGCAAAGCCCGCGTCGTCCAGGCAGCGAACCATCACTTCCCCCGGGATGCCCTCAAAGGCGGCCTGAAGAATCCAGGGGGAGAAGCGGGGGTCTTCGGCCTGCCGGTCCTGGGGGATCAGTTTGCAGCGGGGCAGCTCTTTTAAGGCGCTGATGAGGGCTTTCATTCTTAAGGCGGCTTCAGCATACGCGGCAGCTACCGTACCGGGCTGGGCCCGCTTCTCCAGACATTCCGCCAGGGCCAGAGCTCCGGCGGTGTTCTCGGTCCCCGGCCTGATGCCCCCTTCCTGGCCCCCTCCCCGGTAGAGCGGTTCCAGGGGTCTTTTCAGATAGAGGAGGCCTACGCCCCGGGGCCCCCCGAGCTTGTGGGCGCTCATGGCCGCCGAATCAATATCCCAAGCCGCTATGTCCAGGGGAATCTTCCCCAGGGCCTGAACCAGATCACTGTGGAAGTGTATGGGCGGCCCTTCGCGGTGCCGTAGGAGTCTTGCCAGGGCCCCAATATCGCTTACCGCCCCGGTCTCGTTGTTCACTGCCATAAGCGCCGCGAACCGGGGGTCGCCGCATCTGGCCAGGGCAGTCTCCAGGCCAGACCGGGAAACCCAGCCCTCCCTCTCCAAGCCCACGGTCTGCACCGAACGGCCTAGCCGTCCCAGGAGCGCGGCGTTCTCCCGCACCGAGGGGTGCTCCCCGGCGGAAACCAGGAGCGCACTGCCGGAGCCTGTGCCGTTCCGTCCGGCGTCGCGCCCGGCACCGCATCCAGCGCCGCGCAGTAGTTGGGCCAGGATCACCAGGGCGTTGGCCTCGGTACCGCCGCTCGTAAAGTAGAGCCGCTCCGCCGGGACCCCTAGTACGGCGGCGCAACGGCGGCGGGCCGCTTC
>JAITON010000067.1 GCA_031289935.1 Treponema sp. | reverse complement strand
CCAGGCCGGTGTGGATGCGGCCCTTGCTTTGTTTGGTACGCCCCTGGTGTATAATCCCTACCATCAAATAGGCCTGGATGCCGCGTTTGGATTCTGGGGTTTCAACTTCCGGGTAGAACTCGCCGCTAATCTGACGAGCGATATGAGCGGAGACGATCCCGCGGTGTACAACCCAAACCTGGCCTGGCACCTTGGCTTTGACCGGGAGCTATTCTGGGATATAACGGCGATGGTCATGGCCAGTGAAACTATCACCCTGCTGCACGACCAGATAGGGGCCGGGGATATGGAAGCGGGCAGCAAGGTTACGTCCACCAATATCATGCTGGTCCTCTCCAAGTCGTTCCTGGACGGCGATCTTTCCGTTCAGCTTGCGGGGATGCTTACTATCGAGAACTTCGGCTTTGCCATTATGCCGGGCATAAGCTGGTCCCAGGGCGACTTCACCCTGAGCCTTAACGCGGGCATCCTCGGCGGGGCCGATGACAGCCAGTTTGGACTGCTCAAGGATGCGAGCTTTATCAGCTTAGGCATGCGTTATAGTTTCTAAAGATAGGGGGGCGCGACGCAGGCTTATGTAAACAGGTTTTACACTATGGTGTAAATGGTCTTTACATGAGGGGCTGCCCAAAGGGCGCTATAGGGGGCGTGAGGGGTGGCTTTCCAGGAAGGCGCTCCGGACCGTCTCCGCCGCAGGCTTCCCGTAGATGCTGTAGCCCCGGTCCTGTAGGGGATCTCCGGGCAGGACCGCCGGCCAGGACCAGAGGCCGAAACCTTCCACCCAGGGCCGGGAGGCGGTGCGGGCGAACATATCGGCATACCAGCGGGCCTGCTCCTCCGGGGCGCTTTCTCCGGCCAGCTTCCAGTCATTCGGCAGCTTCGAGGCGCCTGCCACGCTCATACAGCCGGTTTCCGCAAAGAAGAAGGGCTTGGCGAAACGCTTTACCAGCCTTTCGATGCGGTCAAGCTCAGTCTCCCAGCTTCCCCAGGGATAGTAGCCGGAGGAAGCGATAATATCCACGCAGTCCCACCAGCCCAGGGCGTCCTCCTGGTATTTGTCCGCGTTATAGCTCAGGGGCCCGGAGAACACGCCCCGGAGCTGGCGGATGAGCTCCCGCCACTCGGGTTCCCGCCGCTCGGCCATGACCATCTCGCAGCCGGCGATGAACATGACGCAGCCGGTCTCTTCGGCGAGGCGGGCATAGTGGAGCTGGAAGCGCCCGTGGGAGGCAAACCAGGGCCCCCACTGGGGCTCGCAGGGGGCCTCGTGGTCGAAGAAGTTGATAAAGGCCCGCCAGACCCCGTTCCGGCAGTTCACCGTGGGCTTCAGGATGACCTTGAGCCCCAGGCTCTGGGCAAAGGCGATGATCCCCCGCAGTTCCCCATCCTCCGGGCTGCCTTCCCCGCGAAAGTCGATGGTCTCCGACTGGGGCGTCTCCTGGATTCCCGAGGGTGTCAGGATGATGTGGTTCGCTGCGGTCGTCTCCAGGAGCTTTTCCAGGCTGGCCCGGGCAGAGGCGGCCCCCAGGACCCCCCGCCGTGGGAAAGGCGCGAAGTTGATTCCCCTGATATAGTCCATCAGCAATCCCCCCGGTGGCTGCGGAAGGGCATGGCCGGGAGACCGTTCCGGGCGTAGAGCGGTGCGGGCCCCCACTTGGTCCAGGCGTAACGGGCCCGCTCCGGCGCCGGTACCGCAGGCGAGGACAGGAGCACGCCGCCTCCCTCGATCCGCGCCTGGGCCGGGTGGTACAGGCCGTTGCTTCCGGCAAGCTCGAAGCCGGTCTCCTGGCCCTCGCTCAAAGCTTGCTCCCCCTGCCACACCAGGCCGCCGGCAGTATGGGCGAAGAGGACCCGGAGCCGGGGGCCTTCCCGGACAAGCCGCGTGTAGATAGGCCCGTCGGCTTCCAGGGGCAGGCCGTAGACCCGCTTTAGGGCCTGGTAGGCCAGACGGAGGCCCACGGTCTGCTTGTCCAGGGGATGAATGTTGTCGAACTCCCCCCGGTCGATGATCACCGCCATACCAGTATTGGCCACGGTCTGGGCGACCCGGAACTGGTTCTCCCGCAGGATGGGCCAGTCCGGTAGGCTCAGGCCCGCATCCATCTCGGCCCGGGAACCGTACATGGGAAGCTGTACAAAGAGAAATGGCAGGCTGTCGTCCCCCCAATCGGTCCGCCACTGGTCGATGAGGTAACGCATAAGCTCGGCGTAACTGGCGGCATAGGCGCGGTTGGCATCCTCCTCACCCTGATAATAGAGGAAACCCTTTAAGGCGAAGGGGGCCAGCCGGCATATCATGGCATGATAGAGGTTCCCAGGCCGGAAGGGGCTTTTCCTCCCGGCGGGCTGTGGCCAGGGACATTCGCCGCAGTCCCGGTTCAGGATCTCCCAACTGAGGCCGGGCTCCCTGGCCCGCCGTGCCCTGACCCGCCTATCCCAGGCGTTCCAGGAGTGGAAATAGTCCCGCAGTTCCTGGTCGTACTGTTCATCGGTTTTGTCCCCCACCAGGGCGGCGTAATCATCCAGGTACTTCTGCCCGGCGAGGCTTTTTGCCAGCCATTCCTCGCTCATCCAGGCGCTCACCGAGCTGCCGCCCCAGTTGCAGCCGATGATGCCGATAGGGACCCCGGTCTCGGCGTACAGCTTCCGGGCGAAGAACCAGGCCACGGCGCTCAGGCCGGCGGCCGTATCGGGCCGGCAGACCCGCCAGCCATTGCGCGCTTCGGCCCGGAGGAGCTGTTCGTCTACCACGGCCAGCTTTACGGCCTGGTAGAAGCGGATATCCGGGTTGTTACAGGCGGCCAGCTCCTCTGCCCCGTTCCGGCAGTTTGGTAATGCCAGCTCCATGTTGCTCTGCCCTCCGGCCAGCCAGACATCCCCGGCCACCACGTTTTGGAAGCGGAGAACCGTCTCCCCATCACTGATATCCAAGACGCCCCTGACCCCGGCTTCCAGAGGCGGGAGCAGGACCTGCCATTGGCCACCGGCCACCCCCGCGTCCACCCGGATCCCGGCAAAGGAGACGCTCACCCGGCTCCCCTCCCGGCCTCTGCCCCAGACGGGAATGTCCCGGCCCCGCTGGAGCACCATAGCATCAGAGAAAACCGCCGCAGCTTGCAAATGCATAACACATCGCTCCCTTAGTAAGATGATTTCGGCAGGGTGAT
>JAITON010000053.1 GCA_031289935.1 Treponema sp. | reverse complement strand
GAGTACGCCTTTTTGGAACAGGAGCTGCAATTCTGTGACGATGCGGACACCTACACAAAAAGCAGCCTGAAAGCGGCAATACAGAGTTTTGACGACGCCCTTCGCTGCCTCAAAACCGTGGAGGACGCCGCCGGCTACCGTTGCGCAGAAACAACCCACCCTACCCACCAGAGATACCGCATCCACGGCCTGCCAAAAGACGCCCTGCATCTCGCCTGTATTGCCCACCGTACACGGCTCCGTAATTCTCTCCGAACACCGGGGATCAACATGCAAGAAAAAGCCGTCCTGCAACGACGGGCCGCCAACATGACCGCCGCACAAACCAGTTACATCGAAAAACAAACAGCCACATTGAATTAACACCGCACGACTGTGCCCGCCCCGGCATCCCTAGCGCGTCCGTCTCTTCCATCGAATGTACACCTGGCGGCCGCTGCCGTTCTCCTGGGGCCGCTCCTCGGTCTCGAACTGGGGAATGGCCCGGAAGAGGTCGCCCAGCTTCTTAAAGCCGTAGTTCCGGGGGTCGAAGTCGGCGGAACGGTTGTTGATCTTCTGGCCCACGCCGCCCAGGTAGGCCCAGCCGGATTCGTCGGCCAGATCGTCCACGGCGTCCCGGAGCAGTTTTAGGAGCTTCCGGTCCACCTTAAAGTCCCGGCGGCGCTTGGCGGCGGGCTTGCTGTCGTCCTCGTCGGATTCCTCCTGGCTCATTTCCGCAGCCTCTTTCAGGATTTCCGTGTAGATGAACTTGTCGCAGACCGAGACAAAGGCCCGGGGGGTCTTCTTTTCTCCAAAACCGTAGACCATGCGGCCGCTTTCCCGGAGCCGGGAAGCCAGGCGGGTAAAGTCACTGTCGCTGGAAACGATGCAGAAGCCGTCCAGCCTTTCACTGTAGAGCAGGTCCATGGCATCGATGATCATGGCGCTGTCGGTGGCGTTTTTCCCGGTAGTGTAGGAAAACTGCTGGATCGGCTGGATGGCGTGCTCCAGGAGCTTGTCCTTCCAGGAGCGGAGGTTGGTGCTGGTCCAGTCGCCATAGATCCGCTTGACGCTGGCTACTCCGTACTTGGCTACCTCGCCCAGGAGCCCCTCAATGATGGCCGCTTGGGTATTGTCCGCATCGATGAGCACCGCCAGCTTGGCCTGGCCCCCGAGCTCGGCCCCGCCAAAGGGGACTGGGGGAGTAGAAAATGGTAATAATGGCATAGAATCTCCTATTCAAAAATTGATTGTTTGCTCCGCCTGATAAGGCTGATCTTTCCAATGGGTATGCGCTGGCTGGACATGGTCCCGCCGGGGCCCTCCTCTGTTCTGATAACCAGGGTAGTTTCCCCCCCGGATTTCTCTATCGCTTCGGCAAAGCCCAGGAGCGCCGAGAGGCCATCGCCTTTTTCAGGATTGCTCCAGAAGACTTCTACCGGTGATTTGAGCGCCATGGCCTGCTTTGCTACTGCGGTCTTCCCTACGTAATCCAGGTTCCGGGCCTCGGTTTTTTCAATAATGGACGTATCACAGGAAAGCTGGGATTCACAGAGGATGATTTTCCGCTCGATACGGGCGGCAAGCTCCTCCCCTGCGGTCTGAGAGAGCTGCATCTTGTCCAGAAGGGCCCGGAAGTGATCCTTGATCCCGGCAGCCTGGTCAGGGCCCTTGCTATCAACCGGGCTTTCGGATGCCCCTTCGATTGACGGACCGGATTTTTTCGAAGGAACGGCGCTTCCCAGAGCGGGATAGAGGGAACGGATGGAGTCGGCCCCGGTATCGCTCTCCACGGGCCGGGCGATGATTTCGACCCCCGCCTTCCGCAGGATTTCCCCGGCGGCTCCGGTATCCTCCGAAAGAAGATAGACCCCCGGCGCCAGGGTCCGTTTGATGAGGGCGGCCACGGACCGGACCTCGGCCAGATAGTACTTATCCTCCGCCAGGACCAGGACCGTGCCGCTCTGTAGGGAAACTGCGGCATAGCGGGCGGCCCAGTCCTCCAGGCTCCAGCGGAGGTTCTGGTCGAGGGGTTTGAGGGAGAGCCGTTCCAGAAGGGCCGGCAGGGCGGCGGCGTTCTGGCCCAGGTCCAGGCCCCGGACCACCGATTGCCGGGTAAACTCAAAGCGCAGAGTCTGGCCGGTTTCCCGGACCTCGGCAAAGCAGGCCAGGGTCAGCGCGTCGGTAAAATCAATTTCCGGGTAGAGGATACAGGAGAAGGGGCTGTCCAGGGCGATAACAGTGGCATTGGCGCCGCTCCGTTCCGGGGGAAAGGCCGGTTCCAGGTCCCGGCCCCGGCGAAGGAGGAGCCCGGCAGATTCCAGGGCTTCGAGAAAACGGGGGAAGCCTTCGCCGCCGAAGGAAATATTGACATCGGCCCAGCGCAGGGAATCTCCTTCTTCCCGTTCCTGTAATACCAGAAGCCGCCTTAGGGTATACAGGGGATAGCTCCGGCCCGGCTCCAGAAGGCCGGTAAAGCGGCGGGTAAACCGGGCCAGGATTGGCGCCCGGCTCCGGGAGAGACCGGGGGATTCCGGAGCGGAACGTGGTTCCAGATGGAGGAAGATACCGGCGGCCCAATATTCGAGCCGCTCCCGGCGGGAGAGCGTGGCGAACTGGGTCAGCTTCTTCCGCTCAAGAACGAAGCCTGAACCCTCGCTCCGGATCAGGCCGATCGCTTCAAGGCCCCCCAGGAGCCGTTCAAAGTCAAGCCCCGGGAAAAGTCTGCGGCCATCGTCCTGGACCTTCTTGCGGAAGCCCCCCTCGGCCTTAAAGAGGTCCCCATTTCCGGCGGCAAAGGCGATAAGGGCCGCCAGTGTACGGTCGTCCGGGGAAGGATCCACCCCGGACGCAGCCCCGGTTTCGGCCGGAACCGAGGGGAAGAGCAGGCCGGAGTGCGCCAGCAGGCCTTCCAGCACGGGCTTGAGCAGGGGGTTCAGGGCCAGATGCTGGGCGCCTTCGCGCTCCCGAAACCGGTAGATGATGAACCGCTCTTCAAGATTCACCAGGACCATGTGGATGTCTGCGGCGGTATATTCCCCGGCAAAGAAGCCGGAAAGGACCGTGTTTTCAGGCTCCCCCAAAAGGGCCACCGCGCAGATGAACCGGGCGTCCACATCGTCAATATAGGAGGCCAGGGTTTCCTGAATGTCCCGGCGGGAGAGAAAGGCCGTAAGATCATCCATGAGCCGGTGTTTGTTGAAAGGCGTCCTGATGGAACCGAAGACGCTCCGCAAGAGCTGGAAAAAGCTCCCATCGGGAAGGCCCAGGATGGCGGCCTTCCATTCATCGGCGCCGTGGAACTGATAATTCATAGGCCGCTCCAGTGCTGGATAGAGTACTTGTAGCCCTGCTCGGCCAGGAACTTCTGGCGGTTGGCCGCGAAGTCCTCCTCCACGGTATAACGGGACACCAGGGTGTAGAAATAGGAGTTGCGCCCCCCCTTGGGACGAAGGATACGTCCCAGGCGCTGGGCCTCCTCCTGCCGGGAACCGAAGGAACCGGACACCTGAATGGCCATGGACGCATCGGGCAGGTCGATGGCGAAGTTAGCCACCTTGGACACCACGATGAGCCGGTTTTTGCCGTTCCGAAAATCGTGGTAAATCCGTTCCCGTTCGGCGTTGGGGGTCTTCCCGGTGATAAGAGGGGCCTTGAGAAGCCGGGCCAGGGATTCGAGCTGGCTGATGTATTGGCCGATAACCATGATAAAGTCCTCGGGATGGTTTTCCACGAGCTGGACCGCCACAGTCTCCTTGAGGGGATTCTCGCTGGCGACACGGTACTTTTCCCGCTTCCCCGCCACGGCGTAGGGCACCTGGAGCCGTTCAGGTAGATCCAGGCGGATTTCCGAACAGAGAGCGCTGGCGATCCAGCCCTTGCCCTCCAGCTCTTTCCAGGGCACATCGTAGCGTTTGGGCCCCACCAGGCTGAAAACCGCGTCCTCGGCGCCGTCCTCCCGAACCAGGGTCGCGGTAAGGCCCAGGCGGCGCACGGCCTGGAGTTCCGCGGTAACCCGGAAGACCGGAGCCGGCAGCAGGTGAACCTCATCGTAGATGATGAGCCCCCAGGGCCGTTCCCGGAAGAGCTTGAAATGGGGGAAGCTCCCCTCCTTATGGGGCCGCCAGGTGAGGATCTGGTAGGTGGCTACGGTAACCGAGGCCACGGTCTTGGAATCCCCGGTATATTCGGCAATATCTTCGGGCCGCAGATCCGTCTTGTCCAAGAGCTCATCCATCCACTGATGCACCGCCGCCACATTGGTGCTCAGGATCAGCGTGTTGGTCTTGAGGCCCGCCATGACGGCCATGCCCACGATAGTCTTGCCGGAGCCGCAGGGGAGGACTACCACCCCGTAGCCCGTGCCGGGGCTGCCGTCCCCCAGGAGGGAACGGACCGCCTCCAATTGGTAGTCCCGGACCGTAAAGGGGAGGCCCTCTGCGGTTTCTGTCCTGAAGCTGATATCCAAGGGATCCCCGGCCGCCAGGGGGGCTTCGTCCTTGACGGGCCAGCCCAGACGGATGAGTTCCCGCTTGACGGTCCCCCGGTCGGTGAGGCGCAGACAAAAACTATCATGCGCTTCTTCTATTATATACTTGTCCAGGGATTTCGCGGCCCGGATCTCGGCGCGGATTTTTTTATCGGCCACCACCAGGAGCAGATCATCATCAGACTTGCCGGAACACATCCTGATCTTGCCGTACCGGGACATGACGTCGGAAAAACCCTCAATGATACCCTGGGGCACGGCGTAACGGCTGTAGGTTTCCAGGGCCCCGGCAATGTCCCGGGGGCTGAATCCGGCGCTGGCGGCGTTCCAGAGGGAAATCGGCGTAATCCTGAAGGTGTGGATATGCTCCGGCGACTTTTCAAGCTCCGCAAAGGGCATGATGGCGATACGCGCCTCCTCGGCCAGAGGGGCGTGGACATCCAGAAGCAGGGTGCGGTCGCTCTGGACAATAAGCGGGTTTGCGGGGTCGATCGCCATAACGGAATATTATAGCAGAAAAGGGCGGGAAGCGGGAAGCGGGCGGCGAAGGATGCGGGGCACGCCGAAACGCATCGAGTTTTCCAGCGTGTTCTTACGCTAGAACCATGAGCCGTTTATCGCCGGGGATGAACGTCTTATCCCCTGGGCCTGATTCAATGGAACCGAAGGGCATTTGCGCCCGCAACACCCAGTGATCGGGGGTCTCATAGGCCTTGCGGACTGCGTCATCAATCACCGGGTTATAATGCTGCAATGATGCGCCGATGCCGTTCTCGTACAGGGCAAGCCATACCGCGTAGTTGGCGTTCCCCTGGGCCTGTTCCGACCAGTCCCGAAAGTTGGCCGCGTAGGAAGGAAACTGCTGTTCATAGTGTTTTATACAGGCGCTGTCGGTAAAGTAGAGAATAGTCCCAAAGGCTGCCTTGAAGGCGGCGATTTTGGATACGAACTTTTGCCGCGCCTGTTCATCGGCAATTTTGGCGGCCAGACAATCCGCCACAAGGGCCCAAAGCTCATCATGCCTCTTGTTCAAGAGTAGCACGGCGCGTACGCTTTGGCTGTTAAACGCGCTGGGGGCAAATTTAAGCGCATCCCTGATAATTGTTTCAAGGCCCGCCTGGGGCATTGTTACATTCTTGCCAAGCGCGTAAATTGTCCTTCTGGCAGAAGCCAGGTTAATAAAATCCTGTTTCATGTAATAACTCCTTTGAATAAGATAACTCATACTTATTGTTTTGTCAACCAAAGAACCTTCCTTTTAGCTGGTTTTGTTATACATGCGGGACGGCGGCAGTGGACAGCGCGGCTTGTTGCTTCTCCAGATATACCTGCTGGGCGGCGGCAAAAGCAGCGATTCGCAGTTCCGTCAAAGAGCGCTCATCGGGATTAAGGCCTATCTTCCGCAGAGTGTTACCCACACGGGTGCGGTGCGCCATGTAGGCATCGTGGAAGGCATCCCGGGGCATCCCCCGGTAACGGTATTTGGGTTTATGGGGATAGGTCTTTTCCGCTACCACATAGCCGGGGCTCTCTTGAACGGCTTCCAGCGCCAGAAAGGCGTCGTCAAAGTCATGCATAGCCGCCTCGCAACTGGAACGGGCCTCTTTCTCCTCGTTACTACTGCTTGCCAACTCCTGGCCCACGTAGATGTATTCCGCCAGGAGCATCAGGTAGAGATCGCGGCCGCCCTGAACCTCGGTGAAAACCGCTTTGGCTCTTTGCAGCCCATCGGTAAAGTAAGCCAACCCGTTCTCGGTTTCACCCTTCGTCCGGAGCCCCCGGCGGCCTCGGACTATTTGGGCAACGGCTACGGTCATCCTATCAATTAAGCCAGTCTGTTCCAAATTCCATCTCCGCTTCCGACAGGTTCCAGCCGCTCTGCCGTAAATAGTCCACGCCGACCTTCTCTTCGAGAATCTTTGCCAGCCAAGGTTCCAAAGGTATGGACTTGTTTAAAGCCATCGCTTCGTCCGGTTTACCGGCCTTTTCCAGAGCGATTGCTTCCATCCCAATCGCCAATTTTTCGTGCA
>JAITON010000041.1 GCA_031289935.1 Treponema sp. | reverse complement strand
GGGGATTTGTAAAGCCCTCTATAGTTTTATAATACCGGAACCGCTCAAAAATGTCAAGGATCTAGGGAGGCGCAAAAAAAAATGAGGCCAATATGATTTATATTTAGGCCATTATTTTTTATAGTGAGGCCATTATAGTTTATATTTAGGTCGATATTTTTTATAATGAGGCCAATATAGTTTATATTTAGGTCGATATTTTTTATATTGAGGACCCTATAAACTTAAAGGGGGCCGCTTTACGGCCCGAAGAGCGCTCTAAACGCACCTTTGAGTATCTATCATTTTATAATAAATCATTAAGGGATAAGGAGTTAGGGGAAATGGGAAAGGGGAGGGCGCCGCAGATCGTAAGTTTAACCGGCGCTTTCCTGGTTTTCCTCATAGGTCCATATTGCCTCGGTGGTGGGGTATTTCGAGGGGTCTGTACGGGGATCAACTTCCTCGCCGGTATGCCGGTCGCGGACGGTACGCAAGGGAACGCGCTTACCGGTGTTGATATATACCCCGGCGCGTTTGCCGTCGCAATAAAAATCAGCAAGACCATCCCCAAAAGAAGCGGAAATATTCACGTTGGCGGGCATAATCACCTGGGTTAAGGGGTTATGCTCAAAGGCTTTGATCCCGATTCTGCTCACGTTGGGAGGAATGGTGAGTTCGCTTAGTTGATTCCAGGCAAAGGCCATCTTGAGAATGGACCGAAGGCTCTGGGGGAACAGCACGCTGCTGAGATTGCAGCTATAAAAGGCTCCCTGCTCGATGAGCTTAACGCCCGGGGGCACCGTATAATGCCCCCCTCGTACCGTGGGATAGGCGACGATCACCCGGTGATTTTTTGAAAACAGGACGCCGTCCACACTGGTATACGAAGGGTTCTCCGGGGCTACGGAAAAGGCTTCCAGACCGGGGTTATAATTAAAGGGGTTCCCGATAATGGAGACGACGCTTTCGGGGATCTCTATCCGGCTAAGTTCATTGCGGGAAAAGGCCCAATTATCGATATTGATGAGGCCCCGGCAGAGAGTCAGGCTGGTTATATGGCTGTTATAGAAGGCCCAGGCTCCCAGACTGGCCACGCCGGAAGGGATACAGAGCTGGGAAAGGTAGTTCCCGGCAAAGGCCGTTTCCTCGATGCTGGTTACACTGGGAGGAATGTCCAGCCGGCTGATGCTGCTCCAGGCAAAGGCCGACTTCCCGATGGTGATAACCCAGGGCGGGATCTCATAACCGCTTCCTTTGCCTGGGGGAAAGGCTATGAGGGTACGGCGGTCTTTGGAAAAGAGGACCCCGTCCACGCTGGTGTAGGCGGGATTTTCCGGGACTACGGAGATGGATTCCAATAGAGGGTTGCTGCTGAAGGGGTTCGATTCGATTTTGCCGACTCCGGCGGGGATCGTGACCTCTCTGAGTTGATTATCGCCAAAGGCCATCTTCCCGATATAGTTCACGCTGGGGGGGATAATTACCCGGGCCAGTTCATTGTGGGAAAAGGCCCAGGCCCCGATGATGGTAACGCCGTAGGGGATGGTAAGCTCGGTCAGATGGCTTTTCTGAAAGGCGCTTTTCCTGATTTCTACCACCGGAAGCCCCCGTATGGCTGCGGGTATGACGAGTTTCCCGCCGGGCCCCCGGTAACCGAGGATAGCTATATTCCCATCGTGCTTTTTTATGACGAGATAGTTGCCGGCATACTCGCTGCGTGAATTAGGGTACTTTCTCATAGGTGTTTTTTGATATCCTCCTCATTAGTTTTTTTCGGGGACAATGATTTCATAGAAGGCTTCTTTTTCACCGTTCTTTTGATCGATGAGAAAGTCCAGCCGGCGGCAGATAAAACCGTCGGTCTTTTCGCTCACCGCCCGGGTAACGAGTATCCGGGCCTTGTAACGGGCGCAAAGACCCGAGAGAAGCCGGGCCCGGACTATTGGCGGCCCGTAAGCGGTATATCCTCCGGGCTCGGACCAGGCAAAAGCACAGTCCCCGGTATCCAGACCGAAGCGCCAGGAGGCGGTTTCGGGGTTCCCGGATATCAGATCCAGGATGCAGCCTACGGCCTTTGCGGCGGGGCTATGGCTGCCCTGGGCAATGGCATCGTCTTCGTAGGGGGTTTCGGTCTTCATGAGCCGCATGGCCTGCCGTTCCGGGGGAGAACCGAAGGCGGCGATGAGCAGATCGCCGTCGCAGCCTAAAATAGCGGCTCCGGCTTTCTGAAAATGCCGGGTGGCTTCCCGGCGGAAATTCTGGACTGCGATCCTGCTCTCTACCGGGGCGTCCCGGCTTTCCAGGGTGAGGAGTTCCCCTTGACGGATTACCACCACCGCAGTCCGGGCGAGTTCCGGGCGTCCGCTACTACGGGGAGGGCGTCCCCGGTGGATTAACTGTTTAAGATACGCTGGGGCAATCACCGCGCCGTATATCCGGCGGAAGATTGCGGCCTGCCGGGACTGGAAGATCAGGGCGCAGGCGGCGGAAGCGATGGTTCCCGCCATCATGCCCCCTAGGGGAATCAGCGGGTCCAGCCAGTATTCGGTGAACACAAAGCTTAAGGAAAAGATCAGGGCTGCGGGAAGCAGCAGGATGAGTCCCAGAAAAATAGTCCCCCCGGCGCCCCGTTTTATCGTAACCAGGACCAGGACCAGAGCGGCCAGCAGGGACCAGAGCAGGATGTAGGAATCCGCCGCAGGGCTTACGGCTCTGCCGGTGAGGATACTGTTAGCCAGGAGCGCCGAGGCCTCCGCCGCCGAGGGGTTTGCCGCGTTTCCGGCGGGTTTCCCCGAAAGGGCGGCCAGAATGGCGGTAAAGGAGGCCGGGCCGGGGGCATCGGGATTATCCGGTGAGAGGGGGCCCAGGATACAGAAGGAGGCTTCCACTGTTGCCTGGAGCCGGTCCCTTTGCGCGAGCAGAGCCCGGTAGGATTCCCGCAGCTTTGAGAAATCCGCCACCAGGTTGTTCCGTTCCTGGGCGAAGGTAGCGGCGGCTCCGGGGCTCAGCCCCTCCTGACCGAGCAGAGACTCGTATACTGCCAGGAGATTGGCCTCACCGGGGCCGTTGAAGAAATCTCCCAGGGCCTGGAAGTAACGTTTCCGGGCCTCGATCCAGAGGGCGCGGTCTCCGGGGCGGGCCAGAAGATCGGCTTTTAGGGAACGGGCATGGTCGTAGAGGAAGCTGGGATGTTTTTCCGGTTCCATCCAGGCGAAGTAGCCCCGTTGTTCGGCGCGGACCATATCCTGGTACATGTCCTCGTCCGCAGTACCGTAGTCCAGAATCTCCTCCAGGGAAAGCCGCTTGAAGTCCCGGATGGGCGTGGAGGTTTCGGGCAGGACCGCCCCGTTCTTATCCAGGGGGATGAGGATGTTCATATCCCCCCGGTCAAAGCGGAGAAAGGGCATACCGTTCATAAGCCGGGGGCCGGTTTCCCCCCTCATTCCATAGCGATCTCTGAGCATGGCGTAGACGATGTGCTGCTCTGCCCGGCCGTTCCGGGAACTCTCGGGGCTGACGCGGCGGAACACACCGTCGGGGTCGGCGCCGGCTGTTCCATAGACCGCTCCCTGGCCGCTCCGGTATACGTGGCCCCAGGCTGCGGCCGTCTGGTCCAGAAGGACGTTCCCCGCCTCGTCCTGACGGATCACCGACCCCAGAAGCCGTTCCTTACCCCGGTCCGCCAGGCTTACCAGGTCCCGGACATAGTCTTCGGTCTGATCCGGCCTGATCGTTCCCATACGGATGGCCTGGAAGAGGCTGCGGATATTTTCCGCCAGGACGGTGAATTCCCCGTCGAAGAGCCGGCGGAGCTCTTGCTCGCTCTGGGCCTTCCCCGAAGAGAGGCCCAGGATCTGGGCCTCTATAGCCAGGGCTCCGGCGTCAAATTCCATCAGGCTCGAGATGACCAATGCGGCGTCCCGGGGGTCGATCAAGTTCCCCTCGGCGCCGGTCCCGGTATCAATCAGCAGTATTTCGGCGGAAACCGGCGGCGGGCTGCGGTAGAGGGAGAGGAAATCGTAGAAAAAACCCAGCCGGGGGCCGGCCAGGAGCGCCATTAAGAGAAGAATCATGCCGGCGGCGGCGGCCAGGGGCAGGAGAAGTCTGATAATTGCCTGTTTCCAAGAGATGTAGATCGCCATAATCCTCTACTACCCCTTATAAACATCGGTCTAAAAGCCCCTTTTCTTAAGGAAGTCTTGAATATCCGCCGAGTTAGCGGTATATTCGAGACCGAAACGATAGATCGTTTTGTATTGTATTGTAAGGAGACATGGATGAGAAAACTGTTACCGGGGACTTCGGGCTTACTGGCCCTGGGCCTCCTTTTAATTGCCGTTATCTTCCTGGCCTGCGCCGCCCCTCCACAGGAGCAGATGGATGCCGCCCGGGCGGCTCTGGCCCGGGCGGAAAATGATCCCGACGCCGCTGCCTACGCGGTGGATTCCATTGCCCGGGTCCGGGACATTATCAGCCGGATGGAAGCCGAGTCGGCGGCCAAGCGATATGATTCCGCCAAGACCCTGGCGGCCGAGGCGGTGAGCGCGGCGGAGAAGGCCGTTGCTGACGGACGAGCCGCAGCGCTCCGGGCCCGTGATGAGGCGGCGGGTCTGCTGGACGCGGCCAGGATTCTGCTGGCCGAGACCCAAAGTTCCCTGGACAATGCCAGGGGGGCTAATCTGGCGCTGGATTATGACGAACTGGGGAAGGGGATCGCCTCCGCCCAGAATGAGATCGACCAGGCCGTAGTAGCCTTTACCAATGGCCGTTACACCGAGACCCGGGATAAAAGTTCCTCCGCCCGTTCCGCCCTGGCCGGTCTCCAGGGCCGTATCGCCGAAGGCGCCCAGGCGGTAAACCGGAAGAAGTAGGCCCCTGCCTTGAGCGCCCCCGACCCCGGCCCTGAATCGGCCTATCGTTCCCTAAAGGCCCAGATTCGGGAGGCCCCCCTGGAGAGCGGGGTCTACATCATGCGGGACGGGGAGGGGGAGATCATCTATGTAGGCAAGGCCCGGGTCCTGCGGAACCGGCTGGCGAGCTATTTTAACGTCGAATCCCCGGAGTCCCTGGCCCGGCGGAAGGACATCAAGACCGCCACCCTGCTGCGGCATGTACGGGCCGTCGAGACCATCATTGTAGCTAACGAGTACGAGGCCCTGCTCCTCGAAAATACCCTGATCAAGCAGTACAGCCCCCGGTATAACATCAGTTTGAAGGACGGCAAGACCTATCCGGTAATCCGCATTACCGCCGAGACCTTCCCCCGGATATTCAGGACCCGCCACATTATCGAGGACGGCTCCCGTTACTTCGGGCCCTTCCCCAACATCGGCGCCGTGGACACCCTGCTGGAATTGATCGACAAGGTTTTCCCCCTGCGAAAGTGCCGGAGTATCCTCAAAGGCCGGGGCCCCTGCGTGTATTACCACATGGGCCGCTGCCTGGCCCCCTGCTGCGGGAAGATCAGCGCCGCCGATTACGGCGCCCAGGTGGAACGGGCCGCAAAACTCCTGGCCGGGGAGACCGGGCCTCTGGTTGCCGATCTGACCGGGCGGATGCACGGGGCCGCGCGAGCGCTCCGGTTCGAACGGGCCGCAGAATTACGGAACGCCCTCAACTCCATCGGGGAGCTTTCCGGGGAAGTTTCGGTGGTGGATTTTGACCCCAATAGCCGGGACTATATCGCCTGGGCCTCCGAAGGGGTCCTGACGAGCTTCGCGGTCTTCTCCATGCGGGAGGGCAGGATGACCGGCCGGGAACTCTACCGGGCCCGTTCCGCCGCCTCCGAGGCCGAGTCCCTGGAAACCTTTATTGCCTCCTATTACAGCCCCGGCCACCCACCCCCGGCGGATATCTATCTCCAGAAAATAGAAGAAGACGCCTTAACCGGCCCGTTGGAGCGCGAGCCTGGCCCGCCGGAACGCGAACCCGGCCCGCCGCGCGAGCTTCCCACCCCCCCTATACGGCGCTGGTTCAGCGAGACCTTTGCCCAGGAGCCGGGGATCCTGACGCCCGGTGAAAAGGACGATGCGGCCCGGCACCACCGGGCGATCCTGGCCATGGTCCGGCAGAACGCGGCGGAGGATTTGCGCATGCGGCTCCGGGACCGGGGCGCCGGACCTGCCCTGGACGAGCTTGCCCGGGTACTGGCCCTGCCCGGCCGGCCCGAACGGATCGAGGGCTTTGACATCGCCCAGCTCGACGGCAAGCACCCCGTGGCCTCCCTCGTCTCCTTTAAGAACGGGCTGCCGGACAAGAAAAACTACCGCTACTTCAAGCTCCGTACCGTGATAGGGCTGGTGGACGACTTCGCCTCCATACGGGAGGCCGTGCGGCGCCGCTATTCCCGGCTCCTCCGGGAGTTCCAGGGGGCCGAACTTCCCGACCTGGTGCTCATCGACGGGGGTATCGGCCAGGTGAACGCCGCCAAGGGCGTCCTGGACGAGCTGGGCATGGACACTGCGGTGCTGGGCCTGGCCAAGCGTGATGAGGAGATCTGGCTCCCGGCGGCCAAGGCTCCCCTGGTACTGTCCCGGCGGTCCGAGGCCCTCAAGGTACTCCAGCAGGTCCGGGACGAGACCCATCGCTTTGCCACAGGGCTCAACCAGAAGCTCCGGTCCAAGGGCCTCTCCTTCCCGGCCCTGGAATCGGTAGAGGGCATCGGTCCCGTCCGGGCTGCGGCTATTATGGAGGCCTACGGCAGCCTGGACGCGGTGGCTGCCGCCCCTCCCCCGGAATTGGCCGGGCGCTGCCGCCTCTCCGAGGCCGCAGCCCGCGCGGTCCGGGCCGCCGCCCGTCTTGCGGTCCGGGAGCGGGAAGAGGGGAAACGCCGCCTGGAAGCTGCCGGTGGCCGCCCGGAAGCCCGGCAAGGCCGCGACCCCGCCAGCCTCGCCAGCCTCGCGAGCCTCGCCTTAGACGCGCTGGCGGAGGGTATCGCTGCCGAATAGGGGGAGGGGAGGGCGGACCCCAGGAGACGGCCCGTGGATTGCAGGGCCTTGACAGTATATGGCCCCAGGGGCCGCCCCCAGGCCCTTGACACTATACGGGCCTGGGGGTACACTCCCGGCAGCTTATGAACAGGAGTACCACCATGACCCGGAAAACCCAAAGCATACATACATACATACATACATACATACATACATACATACATACATACATACATACATACATACATACATACGCCCTTCTTATCTTATTCCTGATTGCGGCGCCGCTTTTGGCCCAGGAACTTAGTTCTCGCGCACCCAACAACCAGAAGATCTACCCCATCGATAGCGAGGTCTACCAGGCCATCAAGGCCCTGTATATTTCCCAGGGCCTGGCCCTGCCGTCCACTGCGGGGCCCTGGAGCGAGGCGGAACTCACCGCTATGCTGGACCGGATAAACCCGGATGCCCTGAGCGCGGGCGAACGGGCGGCCTACGATTACGCGCAAGCGGCGTTCGCCCACCCGCGGCCGGTGTTCGCGTTCAGTGGGAACGTTACCCTTGAACTAACCGGGCACACCAACAAAGATGACTTCTGGCACCCCGACGACTTCATCCTGCCCTGGAACGAGCGCAGGCCCATGGCGGCCCTCGACTTTGAAACCTGGATGGGCGGCGCGACCTACGGCTTCTTCGAGCTGTCCATAGGCAACAGCCCCTACACAGACCGGATTCCCGCCGGAAACAGTGATATATACGATCTGTTATATGCCGAAACCGGACAGAGGTTTGTTACTTCACGTTTATGGATCAACTCCGCCATCATGACAAACCTGATCCTGGTCCCGCCGGCCGCCGCAGGCGATATCGACATGACCTTCCCCTACAGAACCTTTGTGGCGGCCGGCGGCGACTACTGGAGCCTGCAAATAGGCCGCGACAGGATTGCCTGGGGCAGCGGGGAATCCGGCAACCTGAT
>JAITON010000039.1 GCA_031289935.1 Treponema sp. | reverse complement strand
GGGGTACGCGGGGCTGGTACCGGGGTACGCGGGGCTGGTACTTAGGTACGCGGGCTTAGCCAGGGGCGTCATACCTTGGGAAATGGGGGGTTTTACAAAGTTTCTTCTATATAATAGAGAGAGAGAGATAGAGAGAGAGAGAGAGAGCTGAGATGCGACCACAAAAAATAGCGGACAAAGCCCGGCAGGGGCTATCCGCTGCATCGCTCAAGGCATCAAAGGCTGTTACGTTTGCCAGTTCACGCATAACGTGGTTATACTAGCATCAAGCGCGGAACTTTGTCAAGCGCTTTTTACGAAAATGGGTAAAATTCGTGCGTTTTTTCGTGTTTTGTGGTCTCATAGTGTAGTTTGCCATACAAACTACACCGCCATCCGGCATAGGCCGGGGCGCGCGCCCCTCAGGATCAGCTCTTGGCCCCCAGGAGTAGAATCATCCCCAGGATCGTAAAGAAGACAATAGGGAACCAGGCCCCTATCAAGGGCTGGATATAGCCGAGCTGCGCCATCATCATGCTGATCATCTCCATCACATAGAAGACCACCACCACCGCCACGCTCACCACCAGGCTCATCAGAATGATATTTTTTCGGAAGCGGCCTCCCAGGGGAAGAGAGAGCAGGAGTACCACCAGGGAAGCGGCGGAAAAGGAAAAGCGGTGGTAGTAATCCGCCAGAGCCCCGTTATACGGCAGCCCTGCGGCCTTGAGGTCCTGGACCAGGAGGGCCGCCTCCGCTACGGGCAGGTCCTCTACATTGACCGCGCTCCGCCTAAAGGTGTCCGGGGATTCCCGGAAATCCCCGTCCCCGCCGTTTTCCAGGGGCCGCACCCGCAGGAGCTCCCCTTCCCAGGCGTAGATCAGGGCGTTCTCCAGGGTCCAATATTCCCCGGTCCAGGCAGCCCTGGGCGCGCGGATCAGAGACACAAAGTTCCCCTCCCCGTCCTGGCGGATAATACTGATCTCGTTCAACACCGTACGGGCCGCATCAAAGTAATCCACCGCATAGATAAGCTCCCCGCCCTGAGCCTTGATCACAATGTCGGAGTTGCTTTCTGTCCGGGTCTGATGCAGCAGTTCCCGGCTCAACTCATTCTTGAGGCGGAGGGTAGGAACCACCAGCAGATCCTGAAAGAAGAAGGCGAAGACTGATACTCCCAGGCCCAGGGCGATGAGGGGAAGGCAGAAACGGCGAAACGGGAGGCCGGCGCAGAATATCGCAGCCAGCTCGTTCCGTGCGAAGAGCCCCCCGATGGTAAAGGCGGCGGCAAAGAGGATCGCCACCGGCAGGGCGTAGGAAAAGCACTTGGGCAGATAGTACAAAGAGACCCGGAGGATATCGCCCAGGGAAACCTCGTAGTTCAGGTAGCGCCAGAGATTGGCAAAGAGATCCCCCACGCTGAGCAGCAGCATTGCCAAGAGGAGGATGACGAAAAATATGGGCAGGAAACTTTTGACAAGGTAGCGGTCGAGAATCATGGTCACCGCCTGAACCGGAAAATACTGAGGGTAAGGCCCAGGCTGAAGATCAGCGCATTGGCAAACCAGATGCCCCAGAAGGGAGAATAGCCCAGCCGCTGCACCAGCGTCTGGCCCCCCATGAGCAGGAAGTAATAGAGGGCGGCGATCAGAACGCCGATAAAGAAGCCCAGGGCCTGGCCGCTCTTTTTGGACAGGAGCCCCAGGGGTACCGCCAGGAAGATAAAGAACAGGGCCGCAAAGGGGATGGCGAACTTCTTGTAGAATTCCGTCCGCCAGATCAGCAGGGAACGGTCCCGGGTGATTTCCTCCGCGCTCTGCCGGTCTGCGTCCAGGACGGCGCTCAGATTGCCCCGCCGGTTCCAGCCCTCCTGCCCGGGGCCTTCCCGCAGAGCCGATTCCAGGGACAGGGCCCCGGCAAGGGTCCTGGCGTAATGGCTGTCCAGGCGGTCCTGGAGCCGGGCTTCCTGGGCGCGGATCTCCCGGAGCACATCCACGGAACTCATCTCGCTGGCGCTGGTGGAGGAAATAGACTGCATGATTTCCTCCTGGGGCACCCAGTAGCGCAGGAAGCCTGCGGAGGCATAGTCGTAATCCTGCCGGGCAATCTCCTTGGAGGATTGTATGAAGGCCTGGTTCAGGTCCAGGCTCAGGCCCTGTCTGCCGCCGTCCTTAAGCTCAGCGTTCCGGGCCATAATCAGACGCCGCTCCCCGTCGCTGGTATGGTCCAGGATCACGATGTCGTTGATCAGCCGCCCGCTTACCTGGCCGGTTATCAGCACCGTGTTCTTGAACCGTTTGACCGAATTGGACTCCAGCTCCAGTTCAGGGGTCGAGAGGACAATCCGCCGGTAAATCTGATAGTACTGTACCATACCGGCCGGCAGCAGCACGTCGTTGGCAAAGAAGGACAAGAGCGAGATGGCGATCCCTACCAGCAAAGAGGGCAGAAAGACCATCCGGTAGGAAAAGCCCGAGGAAAGCATGACCAGGATCTCGTTGTCCGAGCTCAGGCGGCCCACGGTCATCAGCACGCCCGTAAGAGCCGCGAAAGGGGCCGCCAGGGCAATGACCATGGGCAGGGAGAAGAAGAGCAGTTGGACCACCTCCAGAAAAGGGGCCCGTTTGGACAGGAGCTGCTGGGCGTGGAAAAGAATCTGGTTGATAAAAAAGATGGAAAAGAAAAAGATAAAGGTCACCAAAAAGGCAAAAAGGGCTTCCCGTACTACATAGAAAAAGATAGTCCGGGAAAGGCCCCGCCTTTCAAGCTCCGCCCTCATGTGCCCGTGGACCCGAAACCCCCGGCGCCCCGCTCCGAGACCGCCAGTTCCACCGCCTCCTCGAAGGCTGCCCGGCTCACCGGAGCGATGACGAGCTGGGCGATCCGGTCGCCCTCCCGCAGGGTTACCGCCTCGGAACCCAGGTTAATGAGCAGCACCTGGAGCTCCCCCCGGTAGTCCGCATCAATGGTCCCCGGCGCATTCAGCACCGTGAGCCCCTGTCTGGCGGCCAGCCCTGAACGGGGCCGCACCTGGCCTTCGTACCCCGGGGGAATCTCCAGGGCAAGCCCTGTGGGCAGCCTCGCCCGCCCCATCGGCGGGATTACGAGGGGCTCCGTAAGACGCGCCCGGAGATCTGCCCCGGCGGCCTCCCCGCTGACGTACTCGGGAAGGACCGCCGCCGGGCCCAGTTTTAGGACCCGGACCCGGGGACCGGGAGCCTCGCGCTGGTTTGATAGAAAGCAGTCCGGTTCCACGTCTCTGCACGCTCCTTTGGCAGTTTGTCTAGTACCGGCGGTTTCGGTCATGCCGGTCGTTCCGAGGCCGGTCTCCCTGGGGACGATCCCCGTAGGGACGATCCCCGGAGGGACGATCCCCCTGAGTGCCTGAGCTATCTTCCCCATCAGGATCGATGGCGTCGATGTAGGACAGGTTGAGCCGCCCCATCTTGTCGATCTCTGTGAGCTTCACCGGGATTTCCTGGCCCTCGTGGAGCACATCGCTTACGGAATTGATCCGCTCTCGGGAAAGCTTGGAAATATGCACCAACCCTTCCTTGCCGGGCAGGATCTCCACAAAGGCCCCGAAATCCATAAGCCGCCGGACCGTGCCCTGGTAAACGATACCCACCTCGGGGTCGGACACGATGCCCAGGACCGCCTTCTTGGCTTCCTCGGCATCCTGGGTGTTCCGGCCGAAGATGCTCACCGTGCCGTCGTCCTCGGTGTTGATCCTGACGCTGTACTGTTCGCAGAGGGCCTTGACGTTCTTACCGCCGGGCCCGATCAGGGCGCCGATCTTGTCCACATCGATCCGCAGGGTCACCACCTTGGGAGCGTACTCACTGATGTGGTCCACGGGCCGGTCGAGGGTCTGGTTCATGATACCCAGGATGTGGAGCCTGCCACGATGGGCCTGATCCAAGGCCTTGCGCATGATCTCCGGGCTCACCCCGGCGATCTTGATGTCCATCTGGAAGCCCGTGATGCCGTCTTCCGTACCGGCCACCTTAAAGTCCATGTCCCCCAGGTGATCTTCCTCGCCCAGAATGTCGGAGAGCACTGCGTAACGGCTCCCCGGTTCAGCCCCCTCGGTGATGAGCCCCATGGCGATACCCGCCACAGGCTTCTTCATGGGAACCCCCGCGTGGAGCATCGACAGGGTGCCCCCGCAGACCGATGCCATGGATGAAGACCCGTTGGATTCCATGATCTCGGAAACCACCCGGATCGTGTAGGGAAACACCTCCTTGGAAGGCACCATGGCCTCCAAAGACCGGCGCGCCAGATTTCCGTGACCGATTTCCCGGCGGCCGGTACCCATACGGCCCACCTCACCCACCGAATAGGGGGGGAAGTTATAGTGGAGGATAAAGTGTTCCCGCTTGTCCCCCTCGATATCGTCAAAGACCTGCTCGTCCATGACCGTGCCCAAGGTGGTTACCACCAGGGACTGGGTCTCCCCACGGGTAAAGAGGGCCGATCCGTGGGTCCTGGGAAGGATGCCCACTTCACAGCTGATGTTCCTGATGTCCTCGGTACCACGGCCGTCAACCCGGAGCCCTTTATTGAGGATGGAAGACCGCAGGATTTCGTACTGGAGGTCCTCAAAGAGGGCGTCAAAGAGCTTCTTCTGGGCCTCATCCTCAAGCTGTTCCGCATACCGGCCCGCAATATCGGCCTTGACCGCGCTGATGGCATCGTACCGTTCCTGCTTACCCTTGAGGAAGCAGGCGGTTGCAAGCTGCGGCTGGGCGACGGCTCGCATGGCCTCGCCATTTTCCAATTTTACCCTGGCCTCCGTCAGGGGGAGTTTGGGCTTTCCGGCCAACTCTCGCAGCTTTTCCTGCAAGCCGCAGAGCTCAATGATCACCTGGTGGGCCTTTTCCAGGGCCACGATCATCAGGTCCTCGCCAACCTCTTTGGCGCCCCCTTCCACCATGGTGATACCGTCTTTCGTACCGGCCACCACGATTTCGAGCCGGGATTTTTCAATCTGCTCGTAGGTGGGGTTGACGATGAGCTCATCCCCCAGGGCGCAGACCCGCACCCCTGCGATAGGCCCGTTAAAGGGGATATCCGAAAGGTGTACCGCCGCCGAAGAGGCGATGATGGCCAGCATATCAGGGGGGTTCACCATGTCGGCGGAGACCGTGGTAGGCACCACTTGGATCTCGCGGCCAAAGGTCTTATCGAAGAGAGGCCGCATGGGCCGGTCGATGAGCCGGGACACGAGGATTTCCTTGTCCTTAGGCCGGTTTTCCCGCTTAATAAAGCCTCCGGGAATCTTCCCGGCCGCATAGTACTTCTCATTATAGTCCACCGTGAGGGGAACATAATCCAGGCCTTCCACCGAGTGAGCGGAAGCACATACTGTAGCGATAACCGCCGAACCGGCGTATTGGGCAAATACCGCGCCGTTGGCTTGTTTCGCAATCCTGCCGGTCTCCAGGACCAGGTCCTGACCGGCGATTTGATAGGTTATTTTTTGAAGCATTATTTCCGCAGCCCCAGCTCCTTGATCAGGGAACGGTACTTTTCAAGGTTCGTCCTCTGTAAATACTTGAGGATCCGCCGCCGCTTGCCGACCAAAATCAGCAGGCCCCGCTGGCCGGATTTATCCTTCTTAAATTGCTTGCAGTGCTCCGTGAGCTGATTGATCCGCTCCGTAAGCAGGGCAACCTGTACTTCCGAGGCGCCTGTGTCTTTGTCGTTTTGACCAAATTTGCCTACGAGGGAAGTAACGATTTCCTTGTTCAATGCCATAAATAAACTCCTTAGGAACCAAATGAAATAAACTCGACACGATCCACGTCAATATGATGGGGAAGTAACACCCCTCCATCTTCCACAATGACCTCTGCATCCACAGTTGAGCCACCATTCCCGAAAACAAGCGCCGAGTACCGGCCAGGTGGCGGCAGTGCCAGGAAGCCGGCCCTATAGAAGCGCCCTGCCCCACGGTCCTCCCACTCAAGGCCCTCCAGGTCCAATTCCACGTTCCGGCCCAGCATAGCGGCGGCCCGTTCCAGGCCCCCACCAGCAATAACATTCCGAATCAGGCTGGAACTGATGGGATGACCCTCGAAGCCCGATTCCCCGATCCGGACCACCACCTCGGTGGGAACACCTGCCAGAGCAGCCATGGACCCGATCCCCGCCGCGCCGGTATCCATTTGATAACCGCAACGGAAGTCGCTCCCGATCACCAAAAACCCGGGATTACCTCCCCAGAGCAGGAGATCAAAAAACTGCTTACCAGACAGTTTACTGAAATTTTCAGAAAAGTCAATCAGTACCAGGGCTTCTACCCCGAATTTTTCCAAAATCGCCTGTTTCCGGTGCTGGCTAAGGATATCCCTCCGGCCGTTTTTCCGCCTGAGGAGATCCTTGGGGTTCTGCCTGAAGCTTACCACCGTGGGGAGCAGCTCTGGCTTCCAAGCCACGATCCGGCTGATCAGGGCTTGGTGCCCTCGATGGATACCGTCAAAGACCCCCACCGTGAGGGCGGTTCGACCGGGAGTACCGCCACCCCAGAGACCTCCCTCCGTAAAAGCCGACCAGTCGAGGACCTTCATTGGACGCTCCCATACACGTAACCGTAGGACCATCCTGAGCCCTGTTCCTGGCGGTTCAGCAAGGCGACGAGGCCGCCGGCCTGGTCAAAGACGGCGATACTGAAGACATCTCCGGTGAGAGTCTCCCCCGGCAGGGGCGTAAGCCGCCCCAGAAGACTCCCCAAGGGCTTCCCCTGGATCATTGCCCGGGCAGTTTCCTCATCGGCGGCCATGCCGGGGATGCCCAAGGCGGCAAACACGGCGACATCCAAAGGGCGGAGAGCCGCCGCAATGGCAGCGGTGTTAGCGGAATCGGCGCCGGGGGTAGCCAGGTTCAGAGCCTCGGCAAGGGTAAAACTGGCCACGACGGTACGGCAAAGCTGTACCAGATGGCCCCGGGAACCGGCGGCCATGGCGACGTCCCGTGCCAGGGAACGGATGTAGGTGCCCTTTGAACAGCGCACTCGAATTTTTGCCAGGGGCGGCTCCCAGGAGAGAAGTTCCAGGGAATGGATCGTTACAGGCCGCTCCTTCATCACTACCGCTTCACCGGAGCGAACCAGCTCGTGGGCACGGCGGCCTTCAACGTGGACCGCCGAGTAGACGGGCGGGGCCTGCATGATGTTCCCCCAGAATTTGGGCAAGACCGCTTCCAGGGCTTCCTGGCTGGGGACAGGCGCCTCGACAACGACCGTACCCTCGGGGTCCAGAGTATCAGTCTCCTGACCAAACTTGATAGTCCCCTCGTAGACTTTGTCAGAATAGTCAAACCAGGAGGCCAGTTTTACTGCCCGGCCCACCAACACGAGGAGCAACCCCGAAGCGAATTTATCAAGGGTCCCGGTGTGACCCACCTTGCCCGTACCCAAGGCTCGCTTGATCTGGGCCAGGGCCTCGAAGGAAGTAAGGCCGGGACGCTTGTTCAACAGGAGGATCCCATCAGTTCCCCTCATGGGCACCCAATTCTTCAATCTTTTTGATCAGCTCAAAGCCCTCCCGAAGCCCGAAATCCTCAAAAAACCGGAGCTTCGGGGTCTGGCGGAGCCGCATTTGGGAGGCAAGCTGAGCCTGGATAAAGCCAGCAGCGCTGGCGAGTCCCGTCACACCCTTGGCCAAACCCTCGGGGCTCTTGTAGCTTGAGACATAGACATCGGCGTAGGAAAGGTCCCGGGAGACCTGTACCCGGCTCACCGACAGAAAACTATCCACCCGGGGATCCTTAATCTTTCCCCCCACAATGAGTTCTCCGATTTTTTCTTGGATAAGCCGCCCTACCCGTTCAAGCCGATATTCGCCCATATGGTTTCCCTCTGTCCCAAAAACCCGTTTATCAAGATTTTTGCACCTCTAGGGAGCAAAAATCAACAAGTCCAACAGGTTCTTAGCTCAGCTTCCGCGCCACCTCAACCATCTCGAAGACCTCTAGCTGGTCGCCTACCCGGATATCATCGAAGCCTTCTAAACCGATACCACACTCGTAACCGGCGGCTACTTCCCGGGCATCGTCCTTGAAGCGCCGGAGACTGGCGATCTTGCCGGTATAGACCACAATCTCCTCCCGAAGTACGTTGACGCTGGCGCTCCGCTTGACCGTGCCGGTAAGCACATAGCAACCTGCGATGGTGCCCGCCTTGGGTACCTTGAAGGTATTCCGGACCTCCACCGTGGCGATGATCTCCTCCTTGGTGTCGGGCTTGAGCATCCCCTCCATGGCCTGCTGTATCTCCTCCACGGCTTTGTAGATGATGTTGTACTTGCGAATATCGATCTTCTCCTGATCAGCGATAGCCTTGGCCTTGGGCACCGGCCGCACATTGAAGCCGATGATGATGGCCCGGGAGGCGATGGCCAAGTCCACATCCCCCTCGTTAATGGCCCCCGGCAGGGCCTGGATGACCCGGAGCCGCACTTCCTTGGTGGAAAGTTTCTCCAGACTGGAGCGGAGGGCCTCGGCGGAACCCTGGACATCGGCCTTAATGATGACCTTAAGTTCCTGGATTCCCCCGTCATTGATGGTGTCATAGAGGTTGTCCAAGGTAACCTTTTTGATATTCTTGGCGTCCTCGAAACGTTTGAGTTCCTGCCGCTTGGCCGAAACGCCCCGGGCGAACTTCTCGTCCTCCACCACCTGGAAAGGTTCCCCGGCGTCAGGGCCCCCTTCGAAACCGATCACCTCCACTGGCATAGCGGGTGTGGCCTCGTCAACCCGGTCGCCTTTGTCATTGAAGAGGGCCCTGACCCGGCCCGGCCAAATACCTGCCACAAAGGGATCACCGATACTGAGGGTGCCTCGCTCCACTATGACGGTGGCCACGATACCCCGGCCATGGTCAATCCGGGCTTCCATGATCTTACCCTCGGCCCGGCAGTTGTAGTTAGCTTTAAGGTCCAAGATTTCCGCCTGCAACAGAATAGCGTCGATGAGCTTGTCGATGCCTTCCTTTTTAAGAGCCGAAATCTCTACAAACATGGTGTCGCCTCCCCATTCCTCGGGCTGGAGCCCAAGGTCGGAAAGCTGGTTCTTGACCCGGTCGAGATTGGCCTCGGGCTTGTCGATCTTGTTTACCGCCACAATGATAGGCACTTCCGCGTCCTTGGCGTGGTTGATGGCCTCAATGGTCTGGGGCATGACCCCGTCATCGGCAGCCACCACCAGGACCACGATGTCCGTAACCTGGGCGCCCCGGGCCCGCATTCGGGTGAATGCTTCGTGGCCGGGGGTATCAAGAAAGGTAATCTTGCCGTTGGAGGTGTCTACCATATAAGCGCCGATGTGCTGGGTAATGCCGCCGAACTCGCCGGAAACCACATCGGTGCTGCGGATCGCGTCCAGCAGCTTAGTCTTGCCGTGGTCCACGTGGCCCATGACCGTAACCACCGGAGGCCGGGTCTGCATATCCGCACCTTCGTCGCTGCCGGTGTCGATCAGCGTTTCGTCATAGAGGCTGACGATATTCACGTTGGCCCCAAATTCTGCAGCCAGAATGGCGGCAGTGTCCGCATCAATCTGCTGATTGATGGTGACCATCTGGCCCATGCTCATGAGCTTATGGATCAGGTCCGAGGCCTTGAGGTTCATCTTCCGAGCCAGTTCCGATACGGAGACCACCTCCATGATCTCGATGGACTTGGGCACCGGGTTGGTCACATTGGAAATCTTCTTCTTGGTCTGGAGGAGTTTCTCCTTCATCTCCTCTTCTTTCCGCTGATAAACGGTCTTCTTGGGTCTGAAGGTCTTTTTCGCCAGGTCCTTACCATCCAGGGGTGCGGACGCACTGCCACCGCCCGGCCGAGGTGCACCGGGACGGGGAGGTCCACCGGGACGGAAACCGCCGGGACGCGACCCGCCGGGACCAGGACGAGGAGGTCCGCCAGGACGAAAACCGCCGGGCCTATCGCCACCGAAACCGCCCTGGCGATTGGGACCGTAGCCGGAACGGTCCCCAGTCCCGAAACCACCGGGCCGGGGTTCACGGCCGATCTGCCGGTCTTGAATAGGTCGGGAACCCACGAGACGGCCCCCTACACGGCCCGCAGCTCCGGCAGGACGCTGAGCGAAAGATGAGCCGCTTGATGGTCGATCGCCCTCGCGGCGGGACTCTTCACGAGGCAGCCGGGGACCGACCAGGCGGCCCCCTACCCGGCCTGCGACAACCGCAGGCCGGGTAGTACCCGTAAAAGTTACGACCCGCTTTTCCCCTTCCTTGAGAGCGTCCACGCCGGTCTTTTCCACAGGCGTTTCGACCGTAATCGGGCCCGGAGCAGCGTCAGATAGAGTTATCCGGGCAGCATCGTCACTTGGCTTATCTGCCGGAGCGGGCTTGGTTCCGGTGGGAAGCCGCGTGGCCACCACGATCTTGGGCTGAGGCTTCCTAGCAGGAGGTGCCGAAGAGAGGGCTACCGGAGAACCCGCTTTTTTTTTGACAACGATCACCTTGCGCCGTTCAGTCTTCTCCGCAGACGCACCGGGTTTCCCCACCGGTCCCTCGGGCTCAGCCTTCTGCCGTTTGATCAGTTCAACCTTAGGTTTCTGGATTCCTTCTAATTCCTCAGCCATACTCCACCTTATTCGTCATTCTTCATATTCAAAACTCAGCCCGATACCGCAATTCGGACAGCTTGTCATATCCAGGGTGATTTTCGCACCACATTCAGGACATTCATATTCCTCTTCCTCAGTCTCGCAGGACTCCTCTTCGGCGGGTTTAAGAGCCTCGGAAGCCTCGTCAGCCTCCTCCGCTTCAGCTTCCTCAAAAGCTTCCACCTCTTCCTCTTCAATGATTTCGACGTATTCTTCAATAAGCTTGCGTAAGATATCAAGCTGCTCGGAACTTACGCCCTGAAGGGCGGCCAATTCCTCCCCGCCCAAAGCCAGAAAGTCCTCGATATAGTCGATTTCGCTCTCCTGGAGGATCGCAGCCACCGTGATATCCACGCCGGGAAGCTCAGAAATGCGGGAAATCTCCTGGCCGTAGTCGCCGAAGAGCTCGGAAACGGCCCGCCGGGACTCGCTGGAGATATCCATTTCCTCGAACTGGGCGTCGGTCTTGACATCGATGCTCCAGTCTGCGAGCCTGTTGGCCAGGCGCACATTAAGGCCCTGCTTACCGATAGCCAAGGAAAGCTGGGAGTCGGCCACCACCGCTAGGGCCTGGTGCTTGGCCTCGTCCAGGATAACCACGTCCCGGACCTCCGCCGGGGAGAGTGCATTCTTGATGAAGCGCCGGGGATCGGGATCGTATTTGAGGATGTCGATCTTCTCGCCTTCAAGCTCCCGGATAACCGCCTGAATCCGCACACCTTTGAGGCCCACACAGGCCCCCACAGGGTCCACATCCTCCCGGTTAGAATAGACCGCCAACTTGGTCCGGTAGCCCGCCTCCCGGACGATCTTATGGATTTCCACGGTGTTATCGTAAACCTCGGGCACCTCAAGCTCGAAGATAGCCCGAACAAAGTCAGTGTGCGTACGGGAAAGGACAATCTGTAGGCCCGTGGGACCCTTGTTGACCTCCACGATGAGGGCCTTGATCCGGTCGTTTACATGGTAAATTTCCCGGGGGGACTGGAATTTCTTAGGGAGAATACCTTCGATCTTGCCCAAATCAACGTAGATAGTGCCATTCCGCTCCCGCTGATAGTAGCCGATAATAATTTCCCCCACCTTGTCCTTGTATTCCGAGTAGAGGGTGTCCTTGGTGATCTCCCGCAGAGACTGGCGGGCGGTCTGTTTAGCGTTTTGCACGGAAATCCGGTCAAAATCCTTGGGATCCACCTCAATAAGGAGCTCGTCCTCCATTTCCGCTTCGGGGTTCAGTTCCCGGGCTTCCTCCAGGTCTATTTCCGCAGAAGGATCGTAGACCCCGTCCACGATAGTCTTCTTCGCGTAAATTGATACCTGCCGGTTATCTTCGCTGAACCGGACAATAGCGTTATCCACGTTACCGAAACGGCGCTTATAAGCCGACAGCAGGGTATCTTCTATGGTTTTCAGGATAAGTTCTTCCGAAATACCTCGATCCTGCATGATGAGACTGATGGCCTCCGATATGTCTGTTGCCACCTGTTATACCTCCTCTCCTGTATATAATTTTGCTTTGGCGATGTCCTGAAAGGCCAATCTCAATTCCCCGTCCCCCGTTTCCAGGCTAATCCCTTTGGAATCGGCGGCCAGGAGCTTCCCGGCGACCCAATCGGCGCTACCGTCAATACAATAACACCGGACCACCCGGCCGATATGGTGGACCATTTCCACGCCGTCCTTGATGGTCCGGTCGATACCGGGGGAGGAAACCTCCACAGAGAGCTCCTCGCCGGGAAAGGCCAGTTCCAGCCTGGGGATGATGGCCCGGTGCACCCGGATGCAGTCATTGTGGCCCAGGGGCGCGGCTCCGGGTTTATCCACCACGACCCGGACCTGGACGTTCCCCTTATGCCGGCCCAAGGAAAACTCCAGAATGACCATACCCAGGGCCCGGATGATGGGTTCTAGGGAATCGTGGACGGGATCAGCTTCCCGGGGCGTATACTTCAACCGGCCTCTCCTTATGCGCCTAATGAAAAGGGGCCGTTTGAACGACCCCTTGTATGCTCTATAAGTTGTCTGTATGCAGTATAGGAGATTCCGAAAAAATTGTCAAGGGTACTCGCACACGGTGCTTCGGGGCGCTTGTCATGATCCCGTATTTCCTCCATTCCCAGCCCCGCCCTCTCCCCGGTCGGCCCTCTCTGTGCCTCCGTGCCTCTGTATGAGGTCTTCCTGGTAAAAAAACAGCCCGGGGGGCTTGCTCCCATGAGCTGTAAGACCGCTTACGGACAGTGCGATTTTGCTCATTATCGCCGGTCAGCGTTACCGTGCCGGAGATTGAGCCGATTTGCGGGCCTATACCTCCTCGCC
>JAITON010000123.1 GCA_031289935.1 Treponema sp. | reverse complement strand
TACTGGGTACTGGGTACTGGGTACTGGGTACTGGGTACTGGGTACTGGGTACTGGGTACTGGGTACTGGGTACTGGGTACTGGGTGCGCCATCCGGTAGGATGGCGGTCCAGTTTGCGTACAATCCTACCGGATTGCATTGCGCAAACTGGACTATTGGGGAAATTTTGGCCGCCCCCAGCAAGTCCGCTCTCTGGCAACGCTGGACTATTGGGGAAATTTTGGCCGCCCCCAGCAAGGCCGCTCTCTGGCAACGCTGGACTATTGGGGAGATGCTGGCCGCCCCCAGCGGGTGCGCCATCCGGTAGGATGGCGGTCGAGTTTGCGTGCAATCCTACCGGATTGCATTGCGCAAACTGGACTATTGGGAGATTCAACGGGCCTAGGCAATCCGGCAGGGCCGGGCTATTGGGGAGATTCAACTGGCCGCTCAGGGGGGTCCAATCCAGTAGGATTGGGCGCAATCCGGCGTTGCCGGATTGCACTGGACTATCGGGGACAGTCAACTGGTTCATAGGCAGGAACATACCGGTACTATACCACGGGAGGCCAAACCTGTCAAGTGTTTTTTCGGGGAAAAACATGGCAGGACCCCCGGCAGGTACTTTGCTATGCAGCAGGCCTTCCCCGGCCGGCGATGGGTGACCACGGGGACGAAGATAGCGGCGGCCCTGGCAAAGGCTACGCCTTTGCCTCGGAGTTTTGCTCCGCAAAACTCCCTCCTACCAGCGCGGGTGCGTATGGTTCGGCCCCTTCTGCGGACCTTTCCTAGTTCAGTTCCACGAGCGCCATCGTGTAGGCCGGGACCTCCACCAGGCCCCTCCGGATTTCCGGCCGGATTTCCGGCCGGCCGGTTTCTGAAGGCTCGGCCCGTAAAAAGCCCCCGATCCGTTTCGCGCCGGGCAGCGTTACCACTTGCGCCGTGCCGGAAAGATTGTGGAGCAGGGCGATAGTTTCCCCATCCCTTGAGAGGGTGCCCTCTGAAGAGAGGGTGAAGGCCGCCACGGCCCGGTCCGTGCCGTCGATCAGGGCGGGGGTCCCGGTGTAGATAAGCGGATAACGGTTCTTTAGGCGGATTGCTTCTATATAATAGCGTAAGACCGAGCCTTCGTCCCGCAGTTGCTCCGCCACACCAGCAGGAGCGTCCCAGCGGCGCGTCATAGCGTCCGGCCCCCGGGTCTGGCCGGTCTTGTCCTCCAGGGACCAGATCATGGGGCCCCGCTTGTTTTCGTCCACCCCGGCGCCTTCCATACCGGTCTCCTCGCCGTAATAGATAAAGGGAGCGCCGGGCATAAAGAGGTAGAGGGCTGCGGCGAGCTTCTCCTTAACCGGATCCGCGCCAAAGAAGCCCCCGGGCCGGTCCGTATCATGGTTGCCGATAAAAGGCGCGTCCCTGGCCGCCGGGTTCGCCCGGCTCCGGAGCAGGTCCCAGCGGACCAGATTCCGGGCAAAGTCCTCTCCCCCGGCGTGGTTCACGGCCCGGGCCACCACACCCGCCGCCCCGGCCAGGCCGAAGTTGAACAGCGAAGGAGCGCCGCCCTGGTAAAAGGCCATAATCTCGGCGTCATCGGACCAGACCTCGGCCACGATAGAGACACCGGGCTTGAGAGAAACGCAATACCCCGTGAACCAGTTCAGGATCTCGATACTCTTCTCCCGGTCCGGGTCCAGGTATTTGACCGCGTCCAGCCTGAAGCCCCCAACCCCCTTGTCCAGCCAGAAGGCGGCAATCTTCTGAAACTCTTCCCGGACCGCCGGATTATCAAAGTTGAGGTCCGGCATCTCCTCCCAGAAGGCCCCTTCGTAGTAAAGCCCCGTATCATCCAGCGGATAGTAGCGGGTACTGTGGACATCAGTATCGCTGATATTGTACCAGCCCAGGTAGGGGCCCTCCCCCTGCCGGGCTTCTTCCCGGGCCGCGGCAAACCAGGGATGGGCGCTGGAGCTATGATTCATCACCAGGTCGATAATCAGCGTGATGCCCCGCTCCCCGCAGGCCGCCGCCAGGGCCTCGAAATCCGCCATGCTGCCGTAAGCCGGGTCGACGGCGTAGTAATCGCTGACATCATACTTATGATAGGAAGGCGAGGGCATGATAGGCATGAGCCAGATACCGTCAATATGGAGGCTCGTGTTTGAAGCGGGGTCCCCGTCGTTCAGGTAATCCAGCTTTTCGATGAGCCCCCGGATATCCCCCATGCCGTCTCCATCACTATCGGAAAAGGAAGCCACAAAAATTTCGTACCAGTTGCCGTAACCCTCAGGCCGTTCCAGCGCCGCGCCCTGCCGCCCGGACCCGCAGGCGGCAAGACTGATCAGAGACAGCGCCCCCAGAAACACCCATCGCCCTTTCGTCTTCATAGCTCAGTATAGCATCCTTTTGCTGAAAAAGCACGAAACATCGTTCCAAAACGTCAAACGTTTAGAAAAAAACCTACGGCGTTTTACCCCCAAACCTACGGCGTTTTTGCTTAAAACCTCAAGCGTTTTGAAAAAAACCTGCGGCGTTTTACCCGCTTTGCGGCCCGCGGCGGCAGGGATATAGTTGATGAAAAAACAGACAAAAAAGCGATAAAAATTATTTTTTTCTTGCTTTTCAACGGGCCTTGTAGTATAATTAGATTTTAGGAGGACTATTATGATCCGAAAGAGACTGTTATCTGTTTTGTTGCTGGGGCTGGCCGTCCTGTTGGCCTTGGCCGCCTGTTCTAAGACCGCGGCTACAAGCGGCGCCGCGGGCGGCGCTGCGAGCGTAGAACTCATTGTCTGGGAATCCACCGAGGGCCCGGACGAGTTTATCCGCCAGGCCGGAGCGGCCTACACGGCCCAGCATCCTAATGTGACGATCAAATACGTCAATGTAGAGCTGGGCGATTCTCATACCCAGATTGCCCTGGACGGTCCGGCGGGGGTCGGCCCCGATCTGTTTGCGGGGCCCCACGACACCCTGGGGGAACTGGTGACCAACGGCCACGTGCTGCCTACGGCCAATCCTGCGGCGGTCGAGGCCCAGATTCTCGGGGCCTGCGCCACGGCCGTTACCTATGACGGGGTTATGTACGGGTATCCGGTATCCGCCGAAACCTACGCGCTCTTCTACAACAAGGCTCTGATTCAGGAAAGCCAGATTCCCACAACCTGGGAGGGCCTGGTCGCCTGGGCCAAGACCTTTAGCCAGAACCAGCCGGGCAAATATCCCTTTATGATGGATGTGGGTAACGCGTACTACAGTATCTTCTTTACCACTATGGGGGGGAACCGGCTCTTTGGGGCCGGGGGAACGGACACCAAGAACTCGAACCTCAATACCCCGGCGGCGGTTACCGGTATGAAGTTCTTCCAGAGCCTGCGGAGTATTCTGAATGTTCCGGCGGCGGATCTGGGCACTTCGGTAACCGACGGCGCTTTTGCGGCGGGCAATGTGGCTATCTACATATCGGGCCCCTGGAACGTGAATCCTTTTAGGGATGCGGGTATCGATATCGGCGTCGCTCCGCTGCCGAGCCTCCCCGGCGAGGCCAGCCCGGCGGCTTCTTTCTCCGGGACCCGGGTCATGTTTGTGTCCGCCTATAGCAAACACCCTGATGAAGCCCAGGATTTCGGCGCCTTCCTGCTGAGCGCCGGGATGCAGCAGCTCCGGGCGAGGCTTACCACGACTCTGCCGTCCATTGATACGCCCGTGGCGGACAATCCCTACGCGCCGGGTTTCCTGGCCCAGCTTGATTACGCCTTCCCTATGCCGTCGATTCCCCCCATGGCGAAGTTCTGGGACGCGATGAACGCCGCCAGCGCCAATGTCTGGAACGGCGCGGACGTGCAGAAGGAAATGGACGCCGCCAACGCGGCTATTCTGGCGATGTAGGAAGAGACTATGGATATGGCGATACAGAGGCCGGCCGGGGAGCGGGGCAAGGTTTTACTCCTGTCGATGCTCTTCATGGGCCTGGGACACATCATCTATCTTAAGGATTATGTTAAGGGGATTATCTTTGCCCTGGTGGAAGCGCTTATGATCGCGTTTTCTCCCCGGGTATTTACGGTTTTACAGTACCTTGTAACGCTGGGGGATCCCCACCCGGAACTGCCTATCATGCAGCGGGACAACTCTATCTTCATGCTGATCGACGGCGTGATGATGCTGGCGGTCCTGGCGATCTACCTCTGTATCTACATTATCTCCGTGCGGGGCACCTTGGCGGCTTACGATGAATTTGTCCTCAAGGGGAAACTCAAAAAGAGCCACGTCATCGGCGATCTGGCGGGCAAGTCCTTCCACCTGGCGGGCCTTGCTCCCTCGGTGCTGATGATCGTGTTTTTCGTCATCGTGCCCCTTATTTTTTCCGTGCTGGTGGCCTTTACCAACTATTCTTCAAGCTATGTTGGCGCCGGCGGTGTGGTCTCGAACCATATCCCCCCGAACAATACCGTGGACTGGGTGGGGCTGGATAACTTTATCGCCATGTTCGGCGGGCAAAAAACCTGGACCGGGGCCCTGGGCCGTATCGCCGGCTGGACCCTGGTTTGGGGCGCCCTGGCCACCCTGACCTGTTACATGGGGGGAACTCTCCTGGCGGTGGTGCTCCACGAGAGCAAAATCAAGCTGATTCCCTTCTTCCGCACTGTCTTTATCCTGCCCTACGCGGTGCCTGCGGTGGTCAGTATGCTGGTCTGGCGGAATCTCCTGAACGGTTCCTTCGGGACCGTCAACCAAACCCTGATCGCCCTGGGTATTATTACCCAGGACACGGTGATACCCTGGCTTTCCAACGATTGGCTGGCAAAGTTTACCTGCGTGCTTATCAACTTTTGGGCGGGGGTTCCCTACTTTATGCTTCTGGTGACCGGCACCCTAACCTCGATCTCGGCGGATATTCTGGAGGCGGCCAGTATTGACGGGGCCAACAAGTTCCAGACCTTCCGCAAGATTACCCTGCCCATGGTTTTGTACCAGACTATGCCGCTGATCATCATGTCCTTTACCTTCAACATCAACAACTTCGGAGCCATCTTCTTCCTCACCGGCGGAGCGCCATCGGTGGCCGACACAACTACCACCAGCGCCGGGGGCACGGACATCCTGGTTACCTGGCTCTACAAGCTGACCATCAACCTGATGGACTATAAGTTCGCTTCGGTCCTGGCGGTGATGATATTCGTGGTGCTGGCGCCCTTTGCCATCTTCAATTTCCGCCGTACCAAATCCTTCAAAGAGGGGAGAATTTAAGTGAACCGAAGTTTGCGGGCTGTCAATACGGCCATTCTGATCATTTTTCTTGTGCTGATTACGTTCTGTGTGCTCTATCCCCTGGTGTTCTGTATCAGCGCCTCGGTGTCGCCGGGTTCCTCCATTTCGGACATGGCCATCCTGCCCTTTGCCAAGGGCATTACCTTTGAGCACTTTGTCTACCTGTTCCAGCAGACCGACTACCCCCTCTGGTTCCGCAACACCCTGATCATCGCTACGGCCACCTCGATACTGACCGTTTTGGTGGCCTCTCTGGGGGCCTATGTCTTTTCCCGCTTTCGCTTTGCCCTGAAAAAGAGCATGATGCTGGGTCTTTTGATCCTGCAAATCTTCCCGTCCTTTGTGGGGATGATCGCCATCTATGTGATTCTCTACCGGATCGGCGGCCTGGATAAGCTCTGGGGCCTGGTGCTTGTGTATCTGGCGGGGAACATTCCCTACAACACCTGGCTTGTAAAAAGCTACATAGACACTATCCCGGTATCTCTGGACGAGGCGGCCCGGATCGACGGGGCCAACAACCTGCGGACGTTCTTCACGATTATTCTGCCGGTGGCTAAGCCCATCCTCATCTTCCTGGCGATTGCGAGCTTTACCGGCCCCTGGATGGACTTTATCTTCCCCAAGATGGTGCTCCGCTCCTCGGAAAACCAGACCCTGGCCCTGGGGCTCTTCAGCTTTGTGACGGACCGGAAGAACGACTTTACCAGTTTCGCCGCAGGCGCCATGCTGGTGTCTGTCCCCTTTGTGATATTCTTCGTGGTCTCGCAAAAGCTCCTGGTTACGGCCATGGGCAGCGCCGCAGTGAAGGAATAGCTGGCCTGTTCGGCAAGCCGTTTGTATGTGCCCGTAGTTCAGTATACCGGCTGGTATGCT
Source organism: Treponema sp. (assembly GCA_031289935.1). GTDB lineage: Bacteria > Spirochaetota > Spirochaetia > Treponematales > Breznakiellaceae > JAITON01. Next base: position 7,533 of record JAITON010000123.1, on the reverse strand, counting down.
GATGCTGGCGGTAATCCCCAAGACTGAAAGATAGACCCCTCGTTTTCAGCTGGAAATGCTTGTTTCTCTATTATCAACCATGAAAGATCAGTGTTTAAAGGCCCGGACCCGGGCGGAGGCGGTCGTGCTGAGGGGGGACCGGTCTCCCCGAGCCAGATACTGGTAGCCCAGGCCGGCGATCATGGCGCCGTTATCCCCGCAGAGTTCCAGGGGCGGGAAGACGCAACGCAGGTCCTTCTTTTCGGCCAACCGGGCACGGAGGTATGTATTGGCTGCTACCCCGCCGCCGGTTACGACGGTACGGAGCCCCGTGTCCTCAATTGCCCGGAACAGGCTCCGCAGGAGTATCTCCACCGCCGTCTTCTGGAAAGACGCCGCTATATCGGCCTTGTCCGCTTCGCTCAACATCCCGTGGCCGAATTCCGGCTGCGTTGCCTTTGCCCTGGGCTTGACCCGGAACTGTTCAAGCTGGGCGGTTACGGCGGTCTTGAGGCCCGAATAGGAGAGGTCGTAGCGGTGGGAGGGATCGCCGCCGGGGGCCTCCCGGCTGGGCTTGCCGAGCTGGGGCAGGGGGAAACGGAAGGCTCCGGAATCCCCGGCCCCTGCGAGCTGGTCGATTACCGCGCCGCCGGGATAGCCGAAACCATAGAACTTGGATACTTTGTCAAAGGCCTCTCCTACGGCATCGTCCACGGTAGTCCCCAGGACGGTGATATCGTCAAAGCCCTCTACCCGGCAGATGATGCTGTGGCCCCCGGACACCAGGAGCCCTAGGAAGGGATAGTCCGGTGGAATCGCGGCGGCGGGTGTGCCGGGGCCGGCAAGGGGCAGGACCAGCCGGGGGGCATAGAGGTGGGCCAGCATATGGTCCACCGCGATAAAGGGGATGTTCCGGGCCCAGGCAAAGGCCTTGGCAAAGTTGAGGCCCACGAGGAGGGAGCCCAGAAGCCCCGGCCGGGCCGTGGCCGCTACCCCGTCGATATCCCCCGGACCAAGTCCCGCCTGTTCCAGGGCCCCCGCTGCCACGCCGGAGATCCATTCGGTGTGCTTGCGGCTGGCGATCTCCGGGACGACCCCGTTGTAGGCGGCGTGGAAGGGAATCTGGGTGGCCACCACATTGGAGAGGATCTCCCGGCCATCGGCCACCACGGCGGCGGCACATTCATCGCAGGAGGATTCAATCCCTAAAACCTTCACCGTCGAACCTCCCCGGCCAGCAGCACCGAGAGCGTGGAAAGGGTCCAGCCTTCTGCAATTAGACTGGGGTAGAGCTCCCCCAGCACCTGGGCGGTCTCGGGTGACCAGGCGTGGCCGATCATGACGGCCTTTCCCCGGAGCGCCGCCCGTTCAAGGCCGCTCTGGAGATACCCCCTGATGGCCCCCGTATCCCGTACATTATCCAGAAACACATCCCGCTCCCCAATGCTCATGCCCAGCCGGGCCGCCACCCCCGGCGCCGCCGTATCCGCAGTGGTCCGGGAATCGAGAAAGTATATCCCCCGTTCGCGGCAGAGGGCAAGTATGGTCTCCATCGCCTCCTGGTCCATGGTGATTTTCGAGCCCTGGTGATTGTTGATCCCCGCCACGGGTCCAATCTCTTCTATATTGTGGATGATGATGTCCCGAATCTCCGCAGCGCTCATGCCCGCATAGAGGGCCCCCGGTCCGGGGTTCTCCTCCCCCAGGGCCTCCATAGGCTGATGGAGGATCAGCTCCTTGCCCGCCGCCCGGACCCGCCGGGCCGCTTCCGCCGAATAAGGCAGCCCCGGCAGCACTGCGATGGTCAGGGCCCCCGGCAGGGCGAGGAAGGGCTCCAGTTCCCCAAGATTGTTCCCCCCATCATCGATGACAAAGACCAGCGTTCCCCGGTACAGGAGCCCGGGCCGTTCGGCGGGCGGCTTAAGCCCGGAGACCGGGGCCGGGTCCTGGTCTTTGGACGGTAGAGCGGCGCCGGTCTCCGGAAGGTCCCCGGAAGGAGTCCCCGCTTCGGTCCCGGAAGAGCTCTCCGGGAGGGCCGGTCCGCCGGACGGGGCCTTAACGGGCCGGATAATCAGGAGGAGGATAGAGAGCGCCAGGGCAATGCTGATAATCAGCCCTGCCGCCAGGACCGCCTTCAGACGATCCCCGGGGCCGGATTTTCTGCGGCGCTTCCGGGCCGGGCCTTTGGGGACCGGGTTGGGGGCTGTTGTGCTCTGAGCGTTCCCCGGGGCCTTTCCCCGGGGTTTTCTGGATGGTCCGGGCCTGTTAGAACCCGTGGATTTCGGCATCGGTAAAAAAAGACCTCTGGTTTATGCATCGGACCGCCAGGGCCGGGGCTTTAATCTCCCCAGGGAAGCGCTATTTATGCAACCGGGCATTCGGCATATATGCCGCAATTAGCGCCTCCCTAAAGCGCCTGGAGACACGGGGGACCGGGGCGCGGGATTGAAATTTTTTCAAAAATGCGGCATACTTAGGTCCATGGCTGATACGAATGAATTGCTTGATTACCGGAACAAGCTCAAGGAACTTCTGGATTTAAAGCGGGAAATGTTAGAAAAAACTGAACTACCCCAGCTCAGGGAAGAGTTCCGGGCCTTTCATAATTCGTTCAATTCCCTGTACAAGCTGCTCCTTAAGCGGGGGCTCATCGACATGGACCCCTACAAAGCGGAGGCCAGGATCAGCAAGATTGAAGTTCCCGATGCTTCGTCCTTTCCGGACACGGAAAAGGCCGATCAGCTCAGTATCCGGCTTGCCCAGTTTGATAATCAGCTTGATTTTTTGGTAAATTTCTATCAGTTCAACCTGGATCAGCTCACCCTGGACCAGATCCAGCAGATGTTGGGCCTGGTGCAATACATCGACTGGGTTCATTTTATCCCCGACATAAAGGCCGGCTGCATGACTATGTTCACGGCGGAGATTGTCAATCAGTCCAGAGGCATGGTGGATCAGTTTTCCCTGAGCATTATCACCGAGGCCCTGTCCTGCCTTCAAAAAAGTTCGGCAACTATCCTGAGGATTCTCAACCATTTGAGTGATTACAGCCGGGAGGCCTGGAAAGAGGATCTTCGGGAACAGGTTTTAAGCGATATGTTCCGCCAGGAATCCAGCCTGGTCAAGAAACTTTTTGCGGTTAACATGCCCGGCAGGCCCTTCTTCCAGAATCTGGCCGACGAAGTGCTCCGGGAAGCAGATTCCATCGGGGGAGAAGCCCTGCGGACCCAGGCGCTGAAACGGCTCGAGCAGGCCATGGCCGAAGATCAGCCCAAGGACCATACACCCAAGGTGGTCTTCAAAACCCTCCTTATAGAAGGGCTCCATGCCATCGGCGGGGTTTACTTCAGCCTGACGGAAATTGCCCCCAAGCTGGACGAAAATGCGGCGATCCTGGAGGAGCGGAAGAAGAGCTTTTGGGAAAGGGTGCGGGAGTTTTTCCGGCGTCTGCTGAACAAGCCCCCTGAACCGGTGGTCTACGAGGTGGAATACATGGATGCCAACCGGGGAATAAAGGTACAGGAAAAGATAAACTTTACCGAGTTCCGCAGCGGCTTTGAAAGCAGAATAGCCAGCCTCCAGAATGTCAGTTCCTCTGGTGCGGCGGCAGCCCGGTTCGCGGATGCCGAGGAGGATGTCCTGGTGGGGATTCTGGAGCGGAATATCCAGGAGGTCCAGAGCATCCATAAAATCCTCTCAATCCTGGACGAATATTTTAAGGCCGCAGCGCCCAAGGAAAGCCGGAGCAAGGTCCGGGGGATCAAGCCGGAGTTGGCGGTCGTAAAGAACGGTCTCGTCAGGGCAAACCAGCGGCGCTATGAGTACAGCTCCCGTACGGAAGAGGCAGAATAGTTTAAGCAGCCGGGAATCAGACCGGTTTTTATGGAGGATAGTTTGATGGCGTCCATTGTCTGTAAAAAAACCCTTTTGGGGGGGGCCAGGGGAGCGCTGGCCCAGGTCAAGTTAACCGGCTGTTTCCTGGGAGTCCTGCTCCTGGTGACGCTTCTGGGGGCCTGCGCCGGCGGCCCCGATTCCTCGACGGCGGTTGTTGTCGGGACTATTGCCCCGGTAGTTCCCCGGCCGGGTATTATCGACCGGGACGAGCTTACGGCGGTCTTCTACACCGATGGGGTGGAATTTGACCCCCGGAAGTCCTTTATAGCCAGCGATGCCCAGCTCTTTACCGGTCTCTATGAAGGGCTCTTTTCCTACCACCCCTATACCATGGAGCCGGTCCCCGCGATGGCCAGCCGCTGGACGGTCTCGGAGGATAAGATGGTTTGGACATTCACGCTCCGGGACGATGCCCGGTATTGGAACGGGGACCCGGTCTCGGCCCAGGACTTCCGAAACGCCTGGCTCAGTTCCCTGGAACCTGTCCGGCAGGCGCCCTATTCCTCCCTTTTTGACCTGATCGCCGGGGCCAAGGACTTTCGCCTGGGCATCACGCAGGACCCGAGCCTGGTGGGAATCGAGGCCCGGAACAACAACACCCTGGTAGTTACCCTGGCGGATCCGGCGTCCTTCTTCCCCTACCTGCTCTGCCATCACAGCTTTTCACCGGTCCATTCCAGCCTGCTCGATACTGATGACTGGTCCGGGGCGGAGATCGTCTCCAACGGGCCCTTCTACCTGGAAGAGCGGCGGGATAATGCCCTGATACTGGCGAAGAACCCCTATTATTGGGACGCGGCCAGCGTGGCGCTTAACCGGATCGTCTACCGTATCAGCGGGGACCCCGACGAAGCCAGCGGGCTCTGGAATTCCGGGGAGGCCCGCTGGCTCACCGGGGGTTTTTTTAACTACGATAGCCTGCTCAGCCAGAATGACGTCGTGGCGAACACCCTTTTTGCCACCCATTATTACTTTATCCGCTCTGTCAAAGCGCCCCTCAAAGATTACCGGGTTAGACGGGCCATGTCTCTGGCCCTGCCTTGGGAGGAGATTCGCGGCGCCTATGCGCTGCCCGCCGAGACCCTGGTCTATCCGCTTCGGGGATATCCCCAGCTGGACGGGACCGCGGCCCCGGACCTGGCCGAGGCCCGGAAGCTCCTCAGTGAAGCGGGCTACGAAGGGGGTAAGGGTATCCCCGAACTGGTAATCCGTATCCCCCTCACCCAGGATGCCCAGCGGATTGCGGGCCTTATGGCCGGCGCCTGGACAAAGGACCTGGGGCTTTTGGTCAAGGTCGAGGTAATACCCTCGGGCCAATACTTTTCCCTGCTCAAGGGGGACGAGTACGATGTGGGGCTCACTACCTGGATTGGGGACTTTGCGGACCCCTATTCCTTCCTCCAGAACTGGCGCCGGGATTCCAACCTGAACGATGCCCGGTTTGACGACCCGGATTTTGAGGCCCTGATGGATAAATCCATGAAGGAGGAGGGAACGGCCCGCTGGAAGACCCTGGGGGAGGCCGAACAACTGCTTCTTGACCGGGGCACGGTGCTCCCCATGGCCTACGATTATGCCCTGAACGTGGTGGACACCGAGGAACTCGACGGCTGGTATCCCAATGCTCTGGATATCCATCCCTTTAAGTACCTGGCTTTTAAGGCATGGAAGCCCCTCCCCGGCGTGGTGATGGCAAACCCAGACCCTTTTCGCAAATTTGAGCATAGTTGAGGCGATATGGAAAATCCGGTCAATACCTTTCAGATTAACCAAAAGGTCGTTTACCCCAGCCAGGGCGTAGGGACCATAGCATCGATCAAAGAGAAGGAATTTAAGGGCGAAAAGATCCCTTACTATGTCATCTCGCTGGATGGCTCCGATATGACCATCATGGTCCCGCTGGATAAGGCCGGGGAGCTGGGGATCCGCCCCATCGTTCCCCAGGACGATGCTCAGAAGGCCCTGGATCTGCTCGGCGAGGATTCCGAACCGGTTACCTCGGACTGGAAGCAGCGGTATCAGATGAACCTGGATCTCCTTAAGCAGGGGAGCGTTCTGGATATCGCCACCATTGTCCGGACCCTCTACCGCCGGAGCAAGGTCAAGGAACTGCCGATCCTGGAACGGAAACTCTACGATTCGGCCCTGACCCTGTTGGAAAATGAGGTTGCCTTTTCCTTTGGGAAGCTTAAATCCGAGGCGGAAACCCTGATTTTTACCCGGCTGGAGTCCAAATAGGGGGAAAGGCGCTGTGGAAACCCGTATCGCCGCCATCGTTACCGCCGCCGGTTCCTCGAACCGTATGGCCGGCCTTAAGAAGGAATACCTCCCCCTCTCGCCCCCTGCGGCCGGTCCTGAAGGCTGTCCCAAGGGCTGTCCCAAGGGCCGTCCTTTGACCGTTCTGGGCGCGGCGGTATCGGCCTTTGCAGCCCTCCCGGATATTGCCCTGATCGTGATTACTTTCCCCCCGGATTCCGGCGAGGAGACCCTTCGGGAGGCCCTTCCCCGGAACCTTGGGAGGCCCGGCGTGGAATTTCCGCTCTTCTTAACCCCCGGGGGCCTGAACCGGCGGGAATCGGTCTACCGGGCCTTGCGGTTTCTGGAACCCCACCGTCCCGGTTATGTGTTGATCCACGACGGCGCCCGCCCCTGGGTAAGCGCGGCGCTTATCAGGCGGGTTATTGAAGGGACCCTTGCCCAGGGAGCTGCCGTTCCGGTTTTACCCTTGACGGAGACCCCCAAGGAACTGGACGGCCGGGGCTTTATCAAGAGCCACCTCCGCCGGGCCAGTATCGCCGTAGCCCAGACTCCCCAGGGTTTTGCCTATCCGGCCATGCTCCGGGCCCACGAGGAAGCGGCCCGGCGGGCCGTGCTCCGGGGGGAGTACACCGACGATGCAGAGGTCTGGGCCGGGTACAGCGGCCCCGGAGCGGGCCCCCTGGCGGCGGTCCCCGGCGAGGCGGCGAACCGTAAAATCACCTTTCCTGAGGATCTGCTATGATGCGGGCCGGTCTGGGCCGGGACCTGCACCGGCTGGTTCCGGGGCGGCGCTTCCTCCTGGGGGGCCTGGAGATACCCAGCAGCCGGGGGGAACTGGGGCATTCCGACGGGGATGTCCTGGCCCACGCCGTCATTGACGCGCTCCTGGGGGCCGCCGGCCTGGGGGATACCGGGGAGCTCTTCCCGCCCGCGGACCCGGCCTGGAAGGACGCCGATTCCCGGGAATTAGTCAAAGCCGCCTGGCAAAGGGTCCGGGAAGCGGGCTGGAAGCTGGTCAATCTGGACTGCGTGGTAATCTGCGAAGAACCCCAGGTATTGCCCCACCGGGAGGCCATCCGCTCCTCCCTGGCGGCGGCTCTGGGGGTCTCCCCGGCGGCGGTCTTTGTCAAGGGCAAGACCAACGAGGGCCTGGGGCCTCTAGGGCAGGGCGGGGCCGTGGAGGCCCTGGCAGTCTGCCTCCTGGAACAGGATGAGGGCGCGTCCAGGGAAAAAAACGCACTTTTTTTTACGAATTTGGAAAAAAAAGCTTGACATTTTACCGGGGCTGGTGTACAATTAGAGCATGTTGATGATACGAAGACCTGAACAAACCAGCTATTCCCGGCACGGGGGCGCAAATTTACCCGGCAAACCCGTACTATTGCCGGATTGCGCCACGCC
>JAITON010000177.1 GCA_031289935.1 Treponema sp. | reverse complement strand
ATCTAGGGAGGCGCAAAAAAAAATGAGGCCATTATAGTTTATATTTAAGGAAATATTTTTTATAGTTAGGCCATTATAGTTTATATTTAGGCCGATATTTTTTATAATGAGGCCAATATAAAAAATATTTAGGCCGATATTTTTTATCCTGATGCCATTATAAGTTTGATTGCCGCTAGTTTTAAGCCCTCACCCCCAGGTTGTTGACCTTTTCGGCCTATGAAAGTGCTGATTTATGCAACATAACTCATTAAAGAATAAAGAATTATGAGAAATTGCATAAGAGGGGGCGCGGGTTAAGGCCGCATGTATGAGCGACTCTCCAGGGGGCCTGAACTTGGCGTCTTTTACCCCGCTAAGGCTGCAAAAAAGCGGCCCCGGGCTCAGCTTAGGTCGATTGGGGGCTTCCGGGCAAGGCTTGATTCTTTTCTGCCGATAGGAGTATCATAGGGGGAGAGGTTTAAGCGTGGAATGGTACCAAGGGATACAGTTGGCTTTTGACGCGGTCCGGCCGGTGCTGGACGTGGCGATTCTGGCATTTTTGTTCTATAAGGCTTATCAACTCTTTATTAAGACCCAGGCGCTCCAGCTTATCAAGGGGGCTGGTTTCCTGGCCCTCTTCTACGGGGCGGCCTATCTATTCAGATTGACGACGCTCCAATGGCTGCTTACGGCTCTGGCGCCGGGTTTGTTCATTGCGGTGGCTATTGTGTTTCAGCCTGAGCTGCGGAAAATTATCATCAGACTGGGGCAGGGAGAGCTCTTCAAAATGGGAGGAAAGCCCCGGATTGGACAGCTTGAGGCGGTAATAACTGCGGCGGAACGGCTTGCCCAGGAGCGGCGGGGGGCCCTGGTAGTTTTTCCCCGGCGGGGGGCGATCAAGGATATTGCCGAAACCGGGACCCGGCTTAACGCGGAACTTTCTTCGAGCCTCATTATTACGATTTTTGAGTTCGACACGCCTCTCCACGACGGGGCCTTAATTGTCCAGGGGGGGCGTATTACGGCGGCGGGTTGTTTACTCCCCCTTTCTGAGCAGCAGGATATCCGCAAGAGCTTTGGAACCCGGCACCGGGCCGCACTGGGGATGTCGGAGCAGAGCGACGCGGCGGTTTTGGTGGTTTCCGAAGAGACCGGGGCCATATCCCTGGCTTATGAGGGGAAACTTTATTATGATCTTTCTTCTCTGGAAGTAAGCCGCAAGCTGCGGGAGCTTCTGGAACAAGGGGGGAAAACGCCGGAAACGGAAGAGGAACACGATGCCTACCAAGCAGCCCAGGTTTGAGGGGCAAAAACTCCTGGCCCGGGCCGTCCATAATTGGCCTGCCAAGGTTCTTTCGGTGGCTTTGGCGATCCTTATCTCGATTTTTCACCGCTGGAGTATTCTGGAAGAGCGTTTTTTTTCGGCTCCCCTCGGTGTTGAGCTGAATGCGGGGCTTGTTCCTGCTCATTCCTATACCCGCATGATCCGGGTGAGTCTCCGGGGAGAGGCCAATGTGATAAATCCTATTATGGAGGATGATATTGAGGTCTATCTGGACCTGAGCCGTTATACCGAGCCGGGAAATTACCGGGCGCCGGTGCGGGTTCGCCGGAAGGGGACGGCCTTAGAAACCGGGTCCCTGGAAATCAATGTGGACCCCGCAGAAGTGAGCCTGAGTTTGGACCAGAAAGTGAGTAAATACCTGCCTTTGAGCGCCCGTTTTGAGGGATATCCCGAAACGGGTTATGAGCTGGTATCCTATAGCCTGAACCCCAGCCAGGTATCGGTGGAGGGCCCCTTGAGTCTTATGGCGAATCTTTTGGAACTGCCCACGGAGGCGGTGGATTTGTCGGGCCGGACCGGGGATTTTACCGCTACCGTGGCAATTCTGAACCGGGATCCCCTGCTGCTTGTCCGGGGCGCGGCGACGGTAGAGCTCCAGGGAAGTATCAGGAGGCTCATTATGGTAAGGTACCTTGAGGGGCTTCCTATTGAGATCCGGGGTCTGGCAGGGGGTCTTGAGTTGGACGGGAATCTCCTCGTCAATCTTTCCGGGAGCATCCGCCTGGAGGGGGATCAGGAGCTCCTGGAACCTTGGGACCCTCTGGGGGTTTCTCAGGGGGGCCGGCCCTTGAGCGTTCTTTACCTGGACGCTTCCCGGATACGGGAGCCTGGGACGTACAGCCTCCCGGTGCTGGCGAATATTCCTGCGGGATTTACCCTTATCCGCAGCGATCCCCAGAATTTGACCCTGACCGTCCGGTCCCCCGAAGCGGAAATTGAGACCGGGACGGTGGAAGAGGCGGAGGGGCCGTGATCCTGGGGATCGGTATAGACGCGGTGTATATTCCGCGTATGGAACGCTGGGCCGAGGGGCCGGGCATGACGGAACGTTTCTTCCACCCCGAGGAAGCGGCCCGGGCACGGGTTCTGGCGGAAGCGGGATCCGGGATAAAGCGGGCTGCGGAGTTTCTGGCTGCCCGCTTTGCCGCCAAGGAGGCCTTTGGCAAGGCTCTGGGGACGGGACTTGAGACAATGGAGCTGCGGGATATTCCGGTACGGTATAAGGGCGGGGAAAGGGGAGGGGAACAACCGGAGCTCGCGCTCCAGGGTTCTGCCCTGGCGGCTCTGGAGGCCCGGGGAGGGGGCAGGGTTCATCTTTCCCTGAGCCACGAACGGGATTACGCTATGGCGGTGGTGGTATGGGAATCGGCTTTATAGGGAGCGCGCTGGTTAAGGTCCAGTTAATCAGTGTTTCCTGAGGGAAATATAAGGAGCGAAGAAGATGGCGGCGGAATTGAAAATATCCTTCCAGGCGAAGGACAAGATTACCTGCCCGGTCTGCGGGACTGATTTTCACCGGGAGGAATTACGGTCCGGTTCGGGGCGGCTTATTGCCGGGGCATTAACCGATGAATTACACCGGCTCTACGATCCTTCGATCAAATACGGGGACGTGTATCCTCTGGCCTATACGGCTACGGTCTGTCCCCGCTGCTGGTTTGCTTCCACGGATCAGGACTTTTGCGAGCTTCCCCCGGAACGGATTGACCGGGCCCAGAAAGACGAGAAAAAACGGAAGGAGCTGGTGAACCTGATCTTCCCCCAGGTTGATTTTATGGAGAACCGGGGCCTTATTAACGGCGCGGCCTCCCACTATCTGGTTCTCCGCTCCTACGATTACTTTCCCCCGGAGTTTTCCCCCACCCTCAAGCAGGGGATTGCCGCATTGCGGACGGGCTGGCTCCTGGAGTCTATGGACAAAAAGTATCCCGGCCAGCATTTTGACTGGCTGGCTCTGCTCTTTAAGAAGAAGGCTCAGTTTTGTTACACCGAGGCGATCCGGCGGGAGGAAGCGGGGGAGGAAAATCTTTCGGGGGTTAAGCTCTTTGGTCCCGACACCGATAAAAACTACGGCTACGAGGGGGCCCTCTATCTTTCGGGCCTCCTCCTCCTTAAGTACGGGCCCTTGAATAATCCTGGGAACCGCCGGGAATCTATGACATCCATCAAACGGATCATCGCCAAGATCTTCGGCATGGGTAAGGCATCCAAGGGTAAGCCCGGCCCGCTTTTAGAGCATGTTAAGGAGCTCTATGTCCGGCTTAATCAGGAACTGAACGAGAGCGATTCATGAGCGGAGATTCCTCTCTGCGCAATATCCGGCTCCTGATAAGTTACGACGGTACTGATTTTGCTGGTTGGCAGCGTCAGGACGGTCAAGGGGTCCGGACCGTTCAGGCCGAGATCGAAGCGGCTCTGGTAAAGCTCCACAAGCGTCCTGTAGACCTCGCCGGTTCAGGCCGTACCGACGCAGGAGTTCATGCAGCGGGCCAGGTTGCTAATTTCTACACCGATATTACCGGCATGGGAGCCGAGCGTTTTGTGCCGGCCCTGAACAGCCTTCTTCCCAGGGACCTGCGAATTCTGGAGAGCCGGGAGGCGGCTCCGTCCTTCCACGCCCGTTTCGACGCGAGTTCCCGGACTTATCGCTATTTTTTTATCAGTGGGAGGCGGTCTCTGCCTGCGGAGACCCGCTACGCTCTGGTCCTTCGTAAACCGCCGCAGATCGAACGGCTTAACGCCTACGGGGCTCTGCTCCGGGGGGAGATGGACTGCACGCTTTTTGCCAGCCCTGCCGACCCGGGCAAGTCCCGGCGCCGCTACATTTTTCAGGCTTGTTTCTATTGGGAACGGGGTCTCTTCGGCCCGGTTTTGGTGTTCGAGATCAGCGCCAACGCCTTCCTCTGGAAGATGGTTCGCTCTCTGGCGGGCACGCTCCTGTTCTATGACGAACGGGAATATTCCCCGGAGGAATTCCAGGGGATTATCCAATCGGGAAACCGGAGCCTGGCCGGTCCGACCCTGCCGCCCCAGGGACTTTTTCTTTGGAAAATTGATTTTATTCCCGGGCAAAGACGGGGGAGTTATGCAGATCCGCATTGCCGGTAGGCTCATCGACGCAGGGGAGGGGGAAAACGTTTTGGCCGCCCTGGCCCGCTCGGGAATCCCCCTCACCGCGCCTTGCGGCGGCCGGGGCCTCTGCGGGAAATGCATGGTAACGCTCCTGGAGGGCCGTATCACCGGGGCCGAACCCGATGACCGGGGCCGCTTTGCCGCCTGTAAGGGCACGGCCGCCACGGATATCAGCCTGGAACTGCCCCCCGGCGCCGGTTCCCTGCTCAGGTTCCCGGCCTCCGTTTCCGGGGAGGGTTTTCCGGGCGGACTGGCCGGAGCGGTAGAACGGACCGTGTCGGGCCGGGCTGGCGTCGCCCTGGATGTTGGCACTACCACGGTATCGGCCCAGCTTATCGACCTGGAGAGCGGCCGGACTCTGGACACGGTTTCCCTGCTCAACGACCAGCGGGTCTTTGGGGCCGACGTGATGAGCCGTATCAGCGCCGCCCAGAAGGGCCGCACCGGGGAACTTTTCCGTCTGATAAACCGGGAAACCCAGGGCATTCTCGAGGGATTTATCGAAAAACACGGTCTCGGAACCATAGAGCGGCTCTCGGTGAGCGGCAACACTACCATGCTCCACCTCTTTGTCAATATGGACCCCTCAAGCATGGGCTCAAGTCCCTTTAACCCGGTCTTTCTGGAGAAGCGGAACCTGGAGGGCCGGGAACTGGGGCTTCGGGCGCTGACCGTCGAACTCCTCCCCTCGGTGTCGGCCTTTTTTGGCGCCGATGCCCTGGGAGCCCTTGCTGCGGCGGGTTTCCCCCGGCTGGGGAAGGACCTGCCCGCCGGCGAATCGCCTGCCAGTGAATTGCCCCCGGGCTCCCTGCTCCTGGATATCGGCACCAATGCCGAGATGGCCCTGTTCACCGGGGGAAAGCTCCTCTGTACATCCGCCGCTGCCGGTCCCGTTTTTGAGGGAGCCCAGATATCCTGTGGTTCAGGCGGCGTCGAGGGAGCGATTAACCGGGTCTTTCTCCGGGACGGGCGCCCCGCCTACCGTGTTATCGGCGGAGGGGAGCCGAGGGGGATCTGCGGCTCCGGCCTGATTGACGCGGTGGCCCTCATGCTGGACCAGGGGATTATCGATGAGACCGGCGCCTTAAGCGCGAAAACCGGCCCCAGGGGGTTTGTCATTGCCGGGGACATTGCCTTAAGCCAGGCGGACCTGCGGCAGTTCCAGCTTGCCAAGAGCGCCATCCTTTCGGGGATCCGTATTCTCTGTAAGAAAGCCGGTATGGTTCCCGGGGACCTTTGCCAGGTCTATATCACCGGGGGCCTGGGCTTTTTCCTTGACCCACGCAGCGCGGTCCGGGCCGGCCTACTTCCCCCGGAGTTTCTTGGCAAAATCGCGGTGTCCGAAAACCTGAGCCTCAAGGCCGCAGTGCAAAATCTCCTGGATCAGGGCTTTCTGGATGCCCTGAGGGCCCTCAAGGCCCGCTGTTCCGTGGTCGAACTGGCCGATGAGGATGGTTTTATGAAGGAATTTACCGAGAACCTGCTTTTCCCCGCTTCATCGCCCGGATGAGCATCACGTCCCCAAAACCGAAGCGTTTAGCCGCCGAGTCGGCCCGGGCCTTGATAGGGGCCGGGACCGTTCCCGCCGCCAGGCCCCCCCAGGTAAGGATCCTTTCTATGGAAAAGCCGCTTTGGACAAGCAGGGTGGAAAGGGTCTTTTTAGAGAAGAGAAAGAGATGGTCGAAGATAGCCGAGCGCCAGCGGCCGCCGAAGAGCCGGGCTTGGAAGCCCGCGATGTTCGGGGTGGTCACCAGGAAGCGGCCCCCCTGCTCCAGTATCCGGTAGACTTCCCGGACAAAGGTCCTGGGATCGTTCAGGTGCTCGATAAGATGAGAAGCCAGAATAGCCTGGAAAGAACTATCGGGGAAGCGCTGTTCCTCCAGGGTCCCGGTCCGTACATCCAGCCCCCGGCTCCTGGCGTACCCGGCCTGGGGGCCCGAGAGCTCCGCCCCCGTGGTTTTCCAACCCCGGCGCTTTAGTTCCGTCAGCAGGGCGCCGGTAGCGCAGCCGAGGTCCAGCACCGATGGCGCTTCCCCGGCGGCTAAGAGCTCGGCTTCCCAGTCAAAGAAGCCGGCGTCCTCAAGACCCAGCATCTGGAGGCGCAGAAAGGGCGCTTCCCGGGAGATTTCGTAGGCCAGATAATCCCTGCCGTGATCCTCCCCGTAACGCCGCCGGATATCCTCCGGGCTGGGCTGAGGGTTCATCTGCACCAGGCCGCAGACCCGGCAGGCCGCGTAGGAGAAACCCTCGCAGAAAAGCCGGGGGCGGAAATCACGGCCGCCGCAGAGGGGGCAGGGGAGGGGCCGGTAATCCTGGGCCTCTACCGGGGTTGACCAGGTCTTGAGGGCCATCATTCGACCTGTAGCCGGTAGCTCAGGCTCCGTTCGTTCCCGGCCCGGTCCTGGGCAATAATTTCCAGATCCGCCAGCCCCCGGTTCAGCCAGAAATCCGCCGCTTCCAGAGCCGGATAGGGACCGTAGATAGTTTCCACCGGCACCCGGCCGTTGCGATAGGCCATAAGGACCCCGTCCCGGGCGGAGAAGGTTTCCAGGCTCAGGGCCCCCACCTCGGTACCGTTAACCGAAACGACGACCGTGTAGGGAACGAGCCCGCTGTCTCCGGCGCTGCTTCCGGCCCCGCGCCCGGCCTGCACCGCCTGGGGGATTGCCGCGTTTACCTGGACCGTATAACGTCCCTGGCTCAGAGCCAGGGCCCGCCGGGAGTCCAGGGCGATGCTCCGGCCCTCCTCGTCCTGCAAAAGGACCGAGAGGATTACCGGCTGCCCGGTATCTTCCCGGGAACCGATAATGGCCGAGGGGTTAATCCACCAGCGTTCCTTCCGGTCGTAGAGCGCAAAGGAGAAACCCTGCTGCCGGGACCAGCCCGAAAGACCGGCCATGCCGATAATCTCTCCGGTTCCGATAGCTTCCTGGCTAAAGGCCGCCGCCCGGCTCTCCCCCAGGTGGCCGTATATGCTGATGAGACCGTCCCCATGATCCACCGCGATCCAGTCGCCCAGGGGAGCCGGCATCCGGGAGGCCCGGTCCCCGTTCTGCCGTGCGTAGAGGAGTTCCCCCGCCCCGGCCGCACGGACGGGACCCGCCGCCTCGAAAACCGCCGCCAGGGCCGGCCTCCCCTGGTTGTTCCAGCCGAAGCTCCGGGTCAAGAGCGCGTCCTGGCTCGGCCAGTCCAGGGCAGGGAGGGCCCCTCCGGCGGCACACATCATCAGTATCAGTATCAGTTTGCGCTGCATGCGCTGCATACGCTGCATAGCTTACCTCCGCTCCAGCCGGAAAGAAGCGATAGAGCTCTCCCCGCCAATAAAGAGCTCCTCCCCCTGCCGGCCAAGAAAGACGCTTTCGGTTCTGAAAGGGGCCTCCATAATCACCGTGCCGGGGAGCCTGATAGCCGCCAGGCGCTTGGTTTCGGGGCTTGGAGCAGTGATCACATAGAGGAGCCCGTCTCTGCCGTCGCCCTCCAGAGCGGCCACGGCCCCCTCCAGGGGGATATACCGGCTGGTCCGGGTTTCCGTACTGTAGACCCCGATGCCCCCCTGGCGCTCAAAGGCGATGCTCCGGTCCCCGTTGATAAAGGCCAGGTAGACCGGCCGCCTGAATCCGTCGGCAAGGAACTCGTGGTAGCCCACCTTATAGGAATCCCCGGAACGTTCCAGGTAGAGAAAGCGCTGGTCGTCAATCCCGGAGATGACCGCCAGTTTGGAACCGTCCCGGGAAATACGGCAGGCCAGAATCACCTGAAGCCTTGAGCCCCCGGGCTCGAAGAAGAATATCCGCCGGCCCTGGGCGTCGAGGAGCTCCACGGTCCCGTCCAGGCAGCCCGCCAGCACGAGCCCCCCGGCCGCGTCTATATCGGTTAGGGGGGAGGCGAAGGTATAGGCCCAGCGGAGATCCCCCCCCTCGTCCAGCGCAGAGAGGCGTATCTGGTCTTCGCTGATAAGAAAAATCTGATCCTCCAGAAACAGGGGATAGCCCCGGCCGCCCTCAATACTGATGACGCTGCGGTCCCGGGGATCCCTCAGCTCAAGAACCTCGGGCAGGGCCGTGTATTCGGCCCAGTAGGATGCGGACAGGGAGAGGTAGCCGGTCCTGAGCCGGTTGATGCTGAACCGGCCTGCAGCGTCCAGGTAGCCGAAACGATCCCCCAGCTCGAAGGGAATCAGTTCCGCCTCCCCGGTATCCCCGGCCTCTGCGGTCTCCAGGGACACGAACCACTGGGGGCTCATAACCGTTTCCGGGGGGATGGGCCCGGCGGCGATAAACGTATAGATGATAAAAGCCGCCGGAACGAGCATGAATTTGAAGGGTGTTTTTATCTTTGCCATAATCTGGAGTATGCAGCTATTTGAGCGCAGGGTCAATATCGGCGGGGCGCGCATACTTGTGTTGATTCGTTGCGAAGGAGCCACGGAGCTTGGAGCGTGGAAGCCGGCTCT